>CBDUPS010000162.1:0-4598 GCA_965369155.1 uncultured Spongiibacteraceae bacterium | reverse complement strand
CTCTCAGCGTTACCAACTTTATTACTGTTTCCCGCGGTATTCTCTTTTAGGGCGCTATCCGATCATTACGGTATTCCTGCAGTAGCAAAAAAAACCGCCATACAAGGCGAGACTTCAACCAGCAACAAAACCTCTGGCTGGGTTATTCTCACCCATCCCTTTTTAGATTGGATGTGGAGCCATGTTAATTATCATGAAGTACATCATCGCTACCCCTTTTTATCCCACATACATCTGCCGGATGTTTATCAAAGCACTAAAGAGCAAGAACCCTACTTGGTTACCGAAGGTTACTGTCGTTCGTTATGGGAATTAAGCTCAAAAGATTATTACGATCAATAGGCATTGAGTTTAAACATTCAAAACATAAAAAAACCGAGCTTTGCACTCGGTTTTTTTATGGGACTTTAAACTTGTAACGTGTTTGGTTTTTAGCCTTTTTTCTGTGCTACCACTAACCATACCGCATGGATAATGGCTGGGACATAAAAACATAACGTTAAAATAATATTTATCCAAAAGTGCTTGGTCACTCCAACCTGTAAAAAAGCACCTAATGGTGGCAATAATATAGCGCAAATTAAATTAATTATGCTCATATAGAGTCCTTTTTTAGTTTTTAATCTTTACTTACTGCTAGCCATCACATCATATCTTAAACTAGCTCATTAATTTCCCTGCCATATTCAATATGATTATGTTAATCAACATTTTTAGTCGGTTTTGCAGGAAATACAAGAGCGCAAATAATATATAACACCAATGGCAGGCCAGAAAGAAAAAATGTCACCAAAAAAGTAGCAAAGCGTAACCCACCGATACTTATCTTCCATTTATGGCCAAGACCAGCACAAACCCCTGATACCGACTTGTCATCACTACTTTTATAAAAACCTTCATAAGATACTTCATTACCATCTGACTGAGTGCTCTTTGATACAGTAGCTTCCTGATCAAGATAAACAGCAAGAGCTATGAGCTCGTTTGTATCATAATCAACTCGTAACCCTGCCCCAGGAGGAGTACTGGCTTTCCATTCTTTTCCAATAAATGTATATCGAGCTCCATCATCACCAGAGATAACACCTTGGTTTTCAGCAATGGAGAAATCGAGAATTTTGCCTTTCATATAATGTCCTTATAGGTTATTGACTGAAACTATTTGCAACTTTTATATTTATTAAAAATATCATCAGCTGAGCTTATTTTAAGTAGGTGGATTTATAAGCACTAGCATCAGTTACTTGTTGCTGCTATTAGTGCTCGCATCATAACCTAAGTTTCTTTGATCTGTTAATAGCTTGGTCTCTCCATTGCTGTCGCAATCCTGTGGTTTACCGCCACAAAAATGACAAGATCCATTTTCATCTAATGCCATGGCACTTAATCCACCACAGGTACCTTTTATAGGTGATTTACCCATAATAATACCAATCGCCATACCTGCAATTAAAAGCCCCATCACAATAACTGTTGCTATCACTGTGCTTAACATAAAGCCTCCTACTATCCATTTATGTCTGGTAACTCTGCATAAGTAAGTTACATTTTTTCTCAAGAAGCGGTTGTTGATTAGCGGTAATTTCTTCAGTTTGTTTGTCTACAATAACACATATTGCTAACTGCTCTTGCTCTGCTAATGCAAAAGACTTGTCTTCACCCAAAACCATCATTGCAGTGGCATAAGCATCGGATAATGCGGTGCTATTGCTCACCACCGTTACCGAGACCACATTATTTTTAACCGGCTCTCCTGTGGCTGGGTCAATGGTGTGAGAGTAACTGTGCCCATCAACCTGATAATTGTTACGGTAATCCCCAGAGGTTGCTACCGCATGTTGGCTTAGCTTTATAGAATCAATGGCTTTATCCGCTAAAAATGACTTAGGGTCTTGTATGCCAATAACCCAAGGTTGTTGATGCTTGTTCACCCCTGAGGCATATAGCTCACCACCAATCTCAATTAAATGATTAGGATAACCCGCCTGATGTAATGCCTCTGACACTTTATCTACCGCATAGCCTTTGGCGATAGCCGATAGATCCACTTGAAAGTTACCTTGTTTGATTAACCGATAAGGATTCTCTTGTAAAATAAGCTTGTTGTAGCCGGCTTCTGTGTTGGCGTGTTTTATAACCTCTGGCTTAGGAATACGGTGCTCTAATTGAATCTCCGGGCCAAAACCCCACAAGGTTACCTGCTCGCCTAGTGTGACATCAAACGCGCCATTACTGGCCTTACTAACAGAGAAAGCCATTTTAATTACCGTAGCGGTATCAGAACTAATAGCAAAGGGCTGATTCTGCGGTACCGCATTAAACCGAGATAATTCTGACTGTTCTCTATAGGTGCTCATTAGGTTTTCTATATTTTCTATTTCTTCTGCGATAAGGCTATTAATTTTTTTCTTATCATCATCATTTAGCTTTGCCACAATACTCGCATGCCAAAATGTACCCATCGCATTGCCAGAGAACTGCGTTTGCGGCAATGATTTTGAACAGCCAAAAAACAAAAGCGAGACTGCTATCAACAGGCTCGCTTTCATTAAGGTTTTACCGGCCAAAGCCATATTAACCACCAAAGTCATCTAATAATATATTCTCAGGTTCCACACCTAAATCTTCTAACATTTTTATAACCGCTTTTGTCATTGGCGGTGGCCCACATAAATAATACTCACAATCTTCAGGCGCTGGATGGTCTTTTAAGTATTTCTCGTACACAACATTATGAATAAAACCGGTATCACCCGTCCAATTATCTTCTGGCTGTGGATCAGATAATGCTACCTGCCAATCAAAGTTCTCATGTTGCTCGGCTAAGGTGTCAAACTCATCTGCATAAAACATTTCTCTTAGGCTTCTTGCGCCATACCAATAAGAAATTTTGCGAGAAGAATGCAGCCGCTTTAACTGATCAAAAATATGCGAACGTAATGGCGCCATACCTGCACCACCACCAATAAATATCATTTCAGCGTCAGTCTTTTTAGCAAAAAACTCACCATAAGGCCCCGAGACATTTACTTTATCCCCTGGTTTTAAACTAAACACCCAAGACGACATAATACCGGCTGGTAGGTCGAGTTTTCCTGGAGGTGGTGTAGCGCAACGAATATTAAATTTTACGATACCTTTTTCTTCGGGGTAATTTGCCATTGAGTAGGCACGTATAACCGGCTCTTCTACGGTTGATACCACATCAAAAAAGCCAAAACGTTCCCAATCAGCACGATATTTTTCATCAATATCAAAATCTTTATATTTCACAACATGAGGTGGGCACTCTAACTGAACATAGCCCCCCGCTCTAAAGTTAACATCTTCCCCTTCAGGTAAATCTAACACGAGCTCTTTAATAAAAGTGGCTACATTATTATTGGAAGCAACTGTACACTCCCATTGCTTCACACCAAAAAACTCAGGATCTACTTCAACTTTCATATCTTGTTTTACAGTAACCTGACAAGATAAACGCCAGTTGTCTCTAATTTGACCACGGGTAAAATGACTTTCTTCTACCGGTAGGGCTGAACCACCTCCCTCAAACACCTGACAACGACATTGGCCACAGGTACCGCCACCACCACAAGCCGATGACAAAAATATACCGGCATCCGCTAAGGTATTTAATAACTTACCGCCGGCGTTAACTGACAACGAATGCTCAGGGTCATCATTAATCTCAACAACTACTGCACCGGTACTTACCAAACGAGAACGAGCAGCTAAAATAATAGCCACCAAACTCATTATCATTACCGTAAACATGGCAACGCCACCGACAATTGTAATTACATCCATAACTCAGTCACCTTAAACTTGTAAAAGCCTCAATTTATAGTGAAATGCCGCCAAACGACATAAATCCAAGAGACATCAACCCAACGATAATAAAGGTAATGCCGAGACCACGAAGTCCTTCAGGCACATCGCTATATTTTAGCTTCTCCCGAATACCCGCTAATGCAGCAATAGCAAGGGCCCAACCTACACCGGCTCCCACGCCATACACCACACTTTCAGAAAAATTATAATCTCTTTCTACCATAAATAATGATGCCCCTAAGATAGCGCAGTTCACCGTAATTAAAGGCAAGAACACACCCAAAGCGCTATACAGTGCGGGAATATATTTATCCAAGAACATTTCTAAAATTTGTACTAAAGCGGCAATAACACCGATATAGCTAAGAAACCCTAAAAAGCTTAAATTAATTTCTGGGTACCCCGCCCATGCTAAGGCGCCATCATTTAATAAGTACTGAAAAATTAAATTATTAACTGGAACCGTTACAGCCTGTACAACGACTACCGCTATACCTAAACCAATGGCGGTTTCAATTTTTTTTGATACCGCAATAAACGTACACATACCAAGAAAAAAGGCGAGCGCCATATTCTCAATAAAGACGGCTTTTACAAAAAGACTTATTAAATGTTCCATTACACAGCCTCCCTTGTATTTACATGGGCCGCCACTTTAAATTCAGGCTCTTCCACTTGTTCTGGCTTAACTCCACGCAGGATCCATATAAAGATACCGATAAGGAAAAAGGCACTAGGCGGTAAAAGTAATAAACCATTACCGATGT
>CBDUPS010000161.1:0-4666 GCA_965369155.1 uncultured Spongiibacteraceae bacterium | reverse complement strand
GATTGTGATTCCGGTGGTCGCGGGTTCAATCCCCGTCGCTCACCCCATTTCTTATCTTGTTGTAAACTTCCCTTTTATTTTATTCAGCATCTTTGCTTTATCACTATTCTAAAAAACATCAATAATCCTGTGCAGCATAATACTGTCTGAATTACAGCATACAATCAGAAATTTTATGAGACGCATCATGTTAAGAGAGATAATGATGATCTCTGATAGTGTTATTGCATGTTTTGTAAATCATCACGCCGTTTTTTGTCGGTCTCAAGCATCATATCTTCTACCGTTCCGGCTTTGTCGTGGGCGTCTTTATAGCCTTTCATTACGTTGTCTTCAGACATGGTTTTGTGCTTTTCTTCGTAGGGTGTGTTGTCGCCACAGCCAATAATAAATAAACAAAATGTGGCGATGACAGCATAAAGAAAGTTTTTCATTTGCGTGTTTCTCCAGCAGGGGGATTGTTAATGATAATCCAGTGTGGGCGATGGTGCGTTTGTTTTCCAGATTTGGAGGTACTGGTTACCTGTATTTTATGCCATCCGTTTGATAGTTCGGTGGTGTCGACGGTGCCTTTATAGCCTACGTTGGGTAAGTTGGGATCGATGGAGTTAGGTACTTTGCTAACAACATCAGCACGCGATAGACCGTAATGAAAGTTAAATACCTTATTGTTATCGATTAACAATTCAACATCAGTTACGCCACCTTCGTCGTTAGCAGCCCAGCCTTCAATTAAAATACTACCAGATTGTGTAGAGTAATTATCAGGGTAGGTGTCAATCCAGCCTTGGCTTGGCTTGCTGCAAACCGAGTTGCTACTGTTTTTAGCTAATGTATTGGTTAGCCAAATAAAAGAACGATGACTAAAGAAGTAGTCCGCTTCTTTGATGATATGTAGATGGGGGTAAATAACACAAAACTTTTGTAGCTGCTCTTCTAATGATGGGGGCGTAAAGTGGCTCGTATCAAAAACGATTAGTGTGGGAATATCTTTTTGTATTTGGCTGACATCTTGTTGCCAAATAATGAGTTGCTGTAAGCGGCCATCTCGTACAGCTTTATCGGTGTCAATTGTTCGCTGTGGTAAATGAGGGGCAACTAACTGAAAGTTAAATTGCGCTAACGTGTAATAGTTAGTGTAAACAATTTGCTCTACAGGGTATTGCTGTAAAACTAATTTAGTGTCTTCGGCGGCTTTTTTCCAACCAATCATTTTACTGGAGAAGTCATCAATTGACGGAGGTTGCATTTTGTCGATGTTGGCCATGCCAGCAAAATAGGCAAAGGTAATTATTACGCAGGTAATAGATGATGCGGCCAATAAAAAAATGGCAGTAAGTTTTAGTTTTTTTGAAAGCACCCCAATCCAATAAGGCAGCCAAATAAGAGTAGGGATGTAACCAAATAATGGCCAATGAAAAGTAGTGCTTCGCTGATCAGCCCAAGGGGCTAGGCCATAAAATACGCCTATAACTACAATGCTAAATATACTGGTAAAGGCATGGTTTTCGTCGCCTTGTAATACTTTTTTTATTGAGAGAATAAGGCATATAAAAAAGGCGATAAATAACGCGGGAGATACCACAAAAAATTGTCCAACAGCGTAAAACAAACCTTTTGAGTTAAAGCTCCAAGGGTGACGGTCATGAAAATGAAACATTAACCCTGAAAGATGGTAATCAAGGTTAAACCACAAAACTGGGATAAACCCTATTGCCGTAAGCCCTGCGGTTACCCAAAGATAAGGGTTTTTCCATTGCCTTCTACCGGTAGGCGTAAGGATAAGAATAAGAAAAAATGAAAACAAAAATAAAGAAAACCGATAGTGAGTCATCATACCTAAGGCACAAAAAATCCCTAGTAAGACCCAATATTTAGGCTGATTAGTTTTAAGGGCTCTAATTAATAAGCCCAGAGCAAAAATGGAGATAACAGTTAGGGGAACATCAGGTAACGCTAACGTGCCGAGGGTGGCAATAAGAGGCAAGCTTGAACAAATTAATGCAGCATACAGAGCATTTTTTGCCCCGGTTAGTGGTTTAGCGGCATAAAAAACAGCAAAAGGTATTAATGCGCCTATTAATAAAAAGGCACTACGCAGTGTGAGTGTGGTGGGCGTTGAGCTAAAAAAGCTACCTAGTTTAACCAGTAAAGCGGTAATTAATGGTTGGTCGCTATAGGCAAGTGCTAGGGCATTTGACTCCATCCAGTAAAAGGCTTCGTCGCCAAATGGTTCTAGCGATATGGCTAAATATAATTTGCCAATAAGTAAAAGGAGGGTAAAGAGAACTAACAAACAAAAAGGTAGGCGCATAAAAAAGTCTTATTTTCCTGATGAAAAGCTCCCTAATTAGCGAGCGACTAAAATAAAACCAGAGGTGTTAAATAGTGCAATGCTGTAAGGGATTGTTACATAGGATGAATATATAATAAGCAGCTAATACTAGCCTATCTACTTAGTGAGTAATAGCAAAAATTGCCACAAAAAAGAGCCTCACTATTTTGGTGATAAAATATAATGCTTAACAATTAGCCGTATCTTAAATTGAACGGTAATTATTTTTCATTGTCCAAATATCTATCAGACAAACGAGGTTACCTTATGATGAAACAGCTGCTGGCAGCATGGTTACTTTTGCTTTCTTTTCAGGTGAGTGCTGAGGTAAAGCAAGCCTATTTTGCTGGGGGCTGTTTTTGGTGTACGGAATCAGATTTTGAGCAGTTAGCAGAGTTTGGTGTATTAGAGGTTATCTCAGGTTATAGCAATGGAGATTTACCTAACCCTACCTATAAGCAGGTTTCCTCCGGTAAAACACAACATATTGAAGCAGTAAAAGTACGTTATGATGACAGCAAAATAAGTTATCAAGAGTTAGTGAGCTGGCTTTTACGGCATATCGACCCTACCGATAATAACGGCCAGTTTGTTGATAGGGGCAAGCAATATAGACCCGCTATCTTTTATCAAACGAAAGAAGAAAAACAAGCAGCCGAGTCATCTAAAGAATTGTTGGCAAGTTCAGGGCGCTTTAGCAAATCAGTTGTGGTAGAAATACTATCGTATAAAAACTTTTATAATGCTGAGGATTATCATCAGAACTATCATGTTATTAATCCCGTTAGATATAAGTATTATCGTTATCGCTCTGGACGAGATCAGTTTTTACAAGAGCATTGGCAAGATGAAGAAAATGTCTCTATTAAAGAGCGGTTACAATCACCAAAAGCAGTAACGAGGAGTTGGGCTATGGATAAAGTGTTTAACAAACCAAGTGAAGACGAGCTAAAAGCCGAGTTAACCGAGCTTCAATATAAGGTAACCCAAAAAGATGGTACCGAAAGACCCTTTGATAATGCCTACTGGGATAATAAAGCCGAAGGTATTTATGTTGATATTGTTAGTGGCGAGCCGTTATTTATGTCAAATACGAAGTATGAGTCGGGGACGGGTTGGCCGAGCTTTTATCAGCCAATAAATAATGAGGTAATTGTTGAGAAAACTGACTACAAAATGATTTTACCCAGAACAGAGGTGCGTAGTCGTATAGCAGATAGCCATTTGGGTCATGTGTTTACTGATGGGCCTAAACCCACAGGTTTGCGTTACTGCCTTAACTCGGCAGCGCTACGGTTTGTGGCAAAGGCTGATATGGACAAAGAAGGCTATGGAGATTATGTGGAGTTACTCAATGAAACGCATAATTAATGTAGGGTTCACTTTTTTATAAGGTGATACAAAAAAACCGCCCATCTTTCGAGAGGCGGTTTTTTGTTTTTTAGAACGCATTACTTTTTGATGATAACGCAAGACCCATGACCAAAAAGCCCTTGGTTAGCGGTAATGCCTACCTTAGCGCCTTCTACTTGGCGGCCTGTAGCTTGACCGCGTAATTGCCAAGTTAGCTCACATATTTGTGCTAAGGCTTGGGCAGGAACTGCCTCACCAAAACAAGCTAAACCACCTGATGGATTAACAGGGATACGACCACCTACGGTTGTAGCACCTTCACGTACTAATTGTGCGGCGTCTCCTCGGGCACAAAGTTGTAAGTCTTCATACCAATCTAACTCTAAAGCAGTCGATAAGTCGTAAACCTCAGCAACATCCACATCTTGCGGGCTAATACCGGCTTCTTCATAGGCTTTCACCGGAAGCGAGGCTCTAAAGCGTGATGCTTCAACGCTACTGGCTGCTGCTGAGTCAGTGGCGATATCAGGCATTTCAACGGTTTCGTTAGCAAAGGTAGGGGTTACGGTAGAAATGGCAGCCACTCTTGGTGCATCACCTCGGCCAATTCTCTCGGCATACTCAACGCTGGATACGATTAATGCAGCGCCCCCATCAGAGGTAGCACAGATATCCATTAGCCGTAGAGGATCGGCAACCATGTTAGAGGCTGCGACATCTTCTGCGGTAAATTTCTTTTTATAGCGGGCATTAGGGTTGTTAAAACCGTGTGCGGCATTTTTAACTTTAACTAAAGCAAAGTCGTCTTGGGTATCCCCGTATATTTCCATACGCCGACGAGCGTACAAAGCAAAATAAGTAGGGTTAGTAATACCAATATAAAAACGCACCCAATCCGGATCATCAGGACGGTAACCTTTGGCGGGGGCTAAAAATCCTTTAGGCGTAGTATCGGCACCCACCACTAAAGCGACTTCA
>CBDUPS010000160.1:0-4672 GCA_965369155.1 uncultured Spongiibacteraceae bacterium | reverse complement strand
CCCGTGGCCCATCAACAACTGGCATGGGTGACTGATGCTCAAAGCCTTCTTCTTCTAACTGAAAAGACATCGATACATTAAATAAAGGCCTGCCCCGCTGTATTGCAACCACCCGACGAGTGGTAAAACTTCTGCCATCACGGATGCGATCAACTTCATAAATAATCGGAAGATCTGGATCTCCCGGGCGTAAAAAATAGCTATGCAAGGAATGCAGTACTAACCGCGCGGCAACCGTTCTCTGTGCTGCATTAATAGCCTGAGCCAATACCTGTCCACCGTAAACACGATCACTTTCGCGGTGCAACGAAAGCCCGCGAAAAATATTGTTATCAATTTGTTCGAGACTAATATTATCAATTAAGTTCGCTAGGGCTTTACTCATATACACATCGTCCAATAGCTCATTTTAAAAAACTCATAACTGTTATGCTTCACCATTATTATAGGCACCGCTGTCAATAATTGGCTGAATATGGTGCCTTTTACTCGCATCAAGAGTATTAACAAATAATGGGGCATAAATACTATTTAACCCTAAAGCTTGCTTTGCCATCACCGCTGAGGCTTTTAGCTTTTCCTTATTGTCGCCATCTATTTTTTCGATAAAGTTCATGCAGACTAATCGCCTATCATCTTGTTGAAAGCAACTAGCATGTTTACATTGAAAGTTAAAAATAAGAGCATCTCCGGGGTTCGTTTCAACAGCAAAAGCCGGTACCTTATCTCGAGGTAACCCTAAAATCTCTCCTTCCGATTGAAGCAAATCTTTGACTATGCGTTTATGGTATTCACTTCCCATATGATGGCTGCCGGGCAAAAATCGTAATGCCCCTGAATCCGCCGTTAATGGCTCTAAATACAAGGCCATTTTTACTTGCAGCACATCATTTAAAGTGCCGAAGCTATCCCAGTGCCAATAAGTATCGCCCTCAAAAACATTAGCATCACTGTTAATATAGACAAAATTATTACCTAAAAGTGATTCCATTAAACCAAAGATTTTGTCCCCTGTTAAAATGTTAATCAAGTCAGACTCTCTCTCCATAAAAGAAAAAAGTATTTTTCTTGAGTAACCAATTTTATCCCATTGAATGAGCTCATCTTTGTATTCAATAAAGTATTGGTCAAACTTTGACTGCAATAATGCAATCTCGTCAGAGAACAGACCAGGAATGTGTAAAAACCCAAACAAATGAAAAAAATCTTTTTGTTGCTGAGTTAACGCGTAATTTGTTTTTGTTTCCATTACTGTTCCTTACCCAAAGGTTTTAGCGTTACTAGTAATAAAGGCAATAGGAGCAAGGCGCCCATTAATGCTGCGAACATCGCCACACCGGTTAATAAGCCAAAATAAATAGTGGGTGTAAAGTTTGAGAGCATTAATACCGAAAACCCTAATATAACGGTTATTGATGTATAAAACATCGCCCTACCAATACTAAAATGACTGCGGTGCATAGTGGCTAAATAATTACGATCTTTCGCAAACTCTGTTCTAAATCGATGAATATAGTGAATAGTATCATCCACGCCAATACCTATGGTAATAGCGGCTATTGTTATGGTCATCATATCTAAAGGAATACCAAACCATCCCATTCCGCCTAGCACCGCACCGGCTGCTAATAAGTTTGGAGCAATCGCTATAAGTGCTAAAGAGAACGAACGAAATAAAATCACAAACATCAGCATAATTGATAAAAACACAAAGCCTAAGGTGAGTATTTGTGAGGTAAATAGACTTTGCAGCATATTGTTATAAAGCACTAACATGCCAGTAAAGTGCAGGCGATCTTTATCGATATTAAACTGTGTACTAATATCTTGCTCCAATTGTTTTAACAACTGGTTCCGATGCAAGTCTTTGCTGGTTTCCATAACCCGCACACTAATTCGTGTTTGGCCAATTTCATCATCTAAGTAAGGTTTAATTAAAAAGTCAGATACCTCTTTAGGAACTTTTTTCTGTACCAGTGCTAATTGAATATTATCTGTCGTCCCCCCTGATAAGTCTTTAACCACTTGGTAAATCGTGCCAAGAGACAACACCTTGCCAACTTCAGGTAAGCTTTGTAAGTAATGATGTATTCCTTCTATTTGATTTAAACCTTGGCTATTAAACCAAACACTACTCTCACCACTTTTTGTATCGGCAAACTCATCATCCTCATCTGAGAACACATCATCAAAAGGATTTTCAAATGCATTGTCTTCTTGCCAAGACTTATCCATACCGGGTAATGGCTCTTTTTTAGGCGCATCAATAATAATATCTAACGGAATTGTCCCGCCCAACTCTTCATCAATTACCGACATACCTTGGTAAATTTCAGTGTCTTCATGGAAGTAATCAATAAAGCGGTTTTCAACTTTTAACTGAGCAACACCCATGACACTAAGCACCACAAGTAATGTCACGATTAGCGCAATAATGCCTTTGTACTTTTCGGTAAGGTGAGAGAAAAACATAGTGACCGGTGGTTTTTCCTCGGCTAGTTCATCGTCATTACTATTGCCTTTATTAGTTAACTCTTTTTTACTTTCAGGCCACAGCATTAAACCAACAGGAATCACTAAAAAGGCGAATAAAAAGGCAAGTATTATTCCTATCGTCATCATCCAACCAAAATCAATCACCGGTCGAATACCACTAATCACTAAAGAAACAAAGGCAACAATGGTCGTTAATGAGGTATAAAGACAAGGCTTAATCATTGAACAAACTGTTTCAAAAACCAGTGATTGTTTTTCCGCCTCAGGAAAGTTTCTACGCAGCTCTCTATAGCGAACAGCTAAATGAATGGTAAGAGACAACGTGATAATAAGTAATAGTGCGGGAAAATTAGATGACACTACCGTTAAGCGCCAATCGATCCACGTTAAATAACCAAGCAATGCCACCACGGTTAATACACAAGTTAATAGCGGTAAAACCACCCAACGTAGTTGACGGAATATAATCACCAATAACAAAACAATAAATAATAAAACTCCCACACCAAATGTACTCAAATCGCTCTTAACAAAAGCCACCATGTCAGCTGCGATCATGGGTACGCCACCTAAGTAAATTTTATTATTCTCATTTCTAAATTGATCTAAAACCAAACGTGTATCACTAACTAACTGCTGTTGTTTTTCTACCGCCGCGGTTGCGTAATCTCTAAATGCTTTTTCTGCTACCTTTAACTCATCTTTTTCTGAGGCCATTAAGGTACCATTTCGCTTCTTTTCTCTTAAAACATCTCTGGCTTTCACTAATACTTGATACTGCTCATCCCATGTTAAAACCACTTGTAAAATAGTTGTTTTTCCATCAGCACTAGCTAAAAGCTCTTTATAAATAGGGCTGGTTCTAAATTCTTGTTCTGCTTTTTCCCGATCAACTCCTTTATCCATTAAGTAAGGTACTTCAGCAATATCAGATAAACTGGCGCCTGTTGCATACAGTAAAGGAACGTCTAAGAGCGTGGTTACCGACTCAACCCCTTTAACACGGCTTAAGGCGTCTTTCATTTTTTGAATCGTATTAAGACTCTCGTCCGAAAAAAGTGATTGCTCTGGCTGATAAACCACTAATAGCTGCTCATTACTTCCATAGCGTTTGTAAATTTCTCGGTAATAATCTAGTGAGGTATCGCCTTCAAGAACCAAGGCATCAGAGGAAGCGTCTAATTTAAAACTGGGAATAGATAAGCTCAGTAAACCCACTATTGTTAAAACAGCCACTAAAGCAACTAACGGAAAACGTAAAATTCCCTGATTATAAATAACATCCAGTAAATTTTTTATCATAATTATTCTAATTTTTTGGTGAGCCCCAAGGGGTAAGAAGGGTTTGAGAAATATGTAATTGATCTAAAATTCGAGCCACAACAAAATCGATTAAATCATCAATAGTTTTGGGTTGTTGATAAAAACCAGGAGATGCCGGCAGAATTTGTACGCCTAATTGAGAGAGCTTAAGCATGTTCTCTAATTGTATTGAGGAGACTGGCGTTTCTCTTGGCACAACAATAAGAGAGCGCCGTTCTTTTAACATAACCGCTGCCGCCCTATCTATGAGATTATGGCTGGCGCCTTGGGCAATCGATGCTAATGTGCCACCGCTACACGGGCAAATAACCATAGCATCCATGTGGGCCGAACCTGAGGCCACCGGAGAATACCAATCTTTGCCATGGTAAAAATGCAGCTGTGATGGCGCAATGCCTGAGTGCTCTACAAAAAAAGCATGTTCATCCCCATGGGAAATTTTATAATCCATTTCTGCCGAAAAAACCTCTCTGGCGGCATCCGATAACAATAAGTGCACTTCAGCTTTTGCCAAACCTAAGCATTGCAGTAAACGCAAACTGTACTGCACCCCAGAGGCACCTGTCATGGCCAAAGTTATTTTTTTTGTTTCAGGCATAAAACGAGTTACTCTCTTATTTTACTATTCACAGGCATCTTGAAAATTTAATGCCTTTACGATTTTTTGATGAATACCACCAAAGGCACCATTACTCATTACCACCACATGATCTTTAGCGGTAATGGCCTCCATAACCCGATCAACGGCATCATCAATTGATACGGCAACTTTTGATGTTTTACTATTTTTAAGTACCTCTTTTAAACCCCAGTCTTTATCTTTAGGTTGATGCCAAATAACCACATCGGCAGC
>CBDUPS010000159.1:0-4693 GCA_965369155.1 uncultured Spongiibacteraceae bacterium | reverse complement strand
GGCAATGGCGCTCAAGTGCTGAATAAGGGCGACCAGATAATCGTACCACCAAAATCGACACTTACTATTGATGCAAAAAGCCCAGCAATATACCTGTGCGAGTATAGCTAATTTTTTATTTCGCTATGGTTGTGGTAGCGTAACAAGCAGATTTTGCGTGGCTTTAATCTGCACGTTATTGCTATAGATGCAATTCAACAGCTATAGATAACGAATTGCTGATAAAAATAAATCGTTATGGCTTATTATTACCGAGAAGGTGTGAGTTAGAAAAACGATAAGGCCGTCATATTGAATTATTCAAAAAAGAACGTTGTATGGAGCTTTATCCTTGGCTTTGTTTTTTTAATCGTTTTTGCCATGGTTAGTGTGCTGGCTATTGGTTATGGCTGGGTACCACTCTCTGGTAAGCGTTCGGCTGAAATATATTTTGGTGCGCAGCCAACCCATTGGGTAGCATCCTACGCAAAAGGCTTCACCGATCACAAAATATATTTTATGTTTGAAGCGGATAGACACTGGGTAGATGAGGCCGTCGTTTTTGCAGGGCTTATAGAGGAGGGTGAAAAACAACGGGATGACTGCCTTCTTGATGCTTCTTATCCCCCATGGTGGTTTAACTTGTCGCCTCAAACTCAGGGTGTTTGCTGGAGAAAAAAGACAACTACCGGTGGCATGAGAATGCACTATTCACCCACTAGTGGCTTTGTTTACGCTTTTGATTTTAGTAGCTGATTTTGGTTGGTAGCTACATTATTTTTAATAGGAGTTTAATATGAATGATTTTATTGTTTCTTCGGCAGCCATTATGATTGTTTTTTTAGTTGGCTATTTTGCCCTTGAAAAACAAGTGCCAAAAAATAAAAAATCTTACTTAATAACAAGTAGTGTATTGGTTGCTTCAGGGGTTATATTATTTTTTCTTTTCTATGAATCTTTAATTGTTAAGGCAATTTCTTGGGGATTAATATGGCTTGGTGTTATAGCCATCAATAAGATGAGATTAATTAAGCCTGTGTAATGTTATTTTTTATAGTAAGCGTTGCTAGCATTGTTGCATGATGAAAAGGCAGGGAGTAAAGATGCTAGACGAAATATATAGATTTTGGTTTAAAGAAATTGATCCCAACCAGTGGCGCTGCTTTGATGAGTCATTTGATGCCGTATTAACAAAGCGCTTTACTGATATTTTACAAAAAGCCTCGGCTGGGGAGTTGTTTGCTTGGCGCGAAAAACCCAGAGGTCGTTTAGTTGAAATTATTATTTTAGATCAATTGTCACGTAATATTTGCCGTAATACGCCATTAGCCTTTGCCCAAGATTCGATGGTGTTGGTGTTATCGCAAGAGGCGATCTCTGCAGGGGTTATGTCTGAATTTAATGAAGAAGAGCGTAGCTTTATTCTTATGCCATATATGCATAGCGAGTCCCGAGAGATTCACGTACATGCAGAGGCTTTATTTAAAAAATATTCGCCATCTCGGTACGATGCTGAGCTGAAACACAAGGCGGTAATTGATCGGTTTGGTCGTTATCCACATCGCAATAAAATACTTGGTCGAGCCTCTACAGAAGAGGAGGTGGCGTTTCTTAAGTTGCCGGGCTCTAGTTTTTTATAACTGTTCTTATATAAAGGTGTTTAAAGATGATGTTGCGAAATGTGTTTGTGTTTTTATTAAGTGGGTTGGCTTTAACATTATACGGTTGTCGTTTTTATTCAAATGCTCCTGTCGTAGAGGCGCCTTGTTCGTCAAGTTGGTTTAAGGCGGTGGAGAAAAAAGTGGCAACAGGAGATGCTCAAGGGCATGGGCCAGATATCGGTTCAATGGAATGGCGTTCAGTCGTTGAATTTAAATTAGGTGTTAGAGGCTTGTCTCAAACCCCTAACAGACAGACTACGGCGTGGTGTGCTTATATTGATGATCTTGTATTTACACCGTAACTCTTAATGTGGCACTCAAGCTCAAGGCGTAAAATAGCTAAAGAATAGTATGAAAAAAATTACTGAAATAATTGATTGGTACAATAAACCGGAGAGCAGAAAGTGGAAGCGAGTATTAAATGCTCTGGAAATGTCGGTTATTTTATTAATGGCCATCGTGGTTTTTTCCGTGGTTCAGATCTACGGTAATGGGGCAAAATTTCAGTTGATATATAATTTATTTATACTGGCAATCGCTTTTTCTACAGCGAGTTTAATTCCATCTGTTTATGCTTCGGTTGTTCTTAAAAGATGGCAAGTTCAAATGATTACATTGGGATTGGGTTGTGGTGTTGGTTTATCTGCTATTGCCGGATTTTTAATGTTAGAGCGTCATCTTACAGCGGTATAACGGGGCTGTTTTATGGCTCGTTGCATAGGCTTATGATACGTTACTAAACACATAAAAATAAAAAGGGTGGTTTTATGCTGTTTCATTATAAAAAAGCACGAACAAGTCAGGCGATAAAGGTGGCTATTAATATCATTATTATTCCTGTTCTTCTTTATGTATTTCAGTATCTAGGGCAGGGCGAAGAAGGTTTTGAGGAAATCTATGCCATTGTAGAAAAGGCGGCAATCGCCGTTGTTGTTATACTCATGGTCATATTTATTTGGTTTTTAAAAAGCAAAGAGCAATTTGAGATTTATGTAACAGAAAACGAGTTTTATAGTCATCATCCCACTTTTAAGGAGTGGTGTTTTAGCGTTAATCCAAAAGATATTGTTTCAGTGAAGAATGAGTTAATAGTGAGTTCACAGTCGATGAGCAATATCAGCGTGTGTTTACAGAACGGTAGAAAAATTCAAATATCCCAAAACTATGGGTTTTCATTAAATAAGCTCTATGCCGCTTTAAAAAAAGCAAATCCAACTATTGCATTACCAGATAATACGAATGTCTTTAAGCGCGAATTAAGCGAGGAAGATGATGCGTATGTTTCTAAGCGGTTTTCTGTAACCAGTAAAATAATTAAATTTTTCTTAAAGTTTATGCCGGGCAATAACGGCTCGTCTGACTCAAAAAAATAAAGAGTATCGCTGAGGGTCAATACTCTTAACATAATAGGGTTTTGGTTGATAAAGGCTACAATATGCTGGGCAACTAATACATAACCATTTAACAAAAAATATTTAGTAACAGGCGCTAATATAAATTAGGAGTATTATAAAAATGGTAACTTCAATTATTCTTATTAATGTTGATAGGTATAAAGTCAATGAGGCTGCTGAGCAACTAGCCGGCATGAAACAAATATCTGAGGTTTTTTCAGTAAGTGGCAACTATGATTTAGTAGCTATTGTTAGAGTAAAAAATAATGATGACCTCGCTGAATTTGTAACAAATGGCTTATTAAAAATTGATGGCATTGAAAAGACCGATACAATGTTAGCCTTTAAGGCTTATTCAAAACACGATTTAGAAACTATGTTCTGTTTATAGTTGTTATATTAATAATAAAATTAACCTAACGACCTTAAAGGTAAGGTCAGGCTTAAGATATAAAAAGTGAATTAAAAAGGGTGCTTTATGTTAGAGAATATTTTAATCATTGCGGCTGTTATTATTGTGGCTCTTCCTGTTTTTATGAATACAGTAGGCCCTTTTATTGTTTGGAAGACACAGCGCATACCCGCAAATGTAACCTTTTTACCGATAGATGATCATGAGTTTATCAGTGAAAGAAATGCTGAATTTATTGCTTACGATACAGAGATTAAAGAACACGGTTTTGAGGTTATAGGCTCGTCATTGCTAGCAGATAGCCATGCTAATAGTTATTTTCGGCTTTATTGGAGTGCTGACTTAATGTTGGCTGCAATGGCGGTTACCATTAAAAGTAATATCGAAGATATTACTTACATTGAGTTTAGTCAAAAATTTAGTAATGGGACGGTACTGGATGTATCAAACTCCCCAAGAGGAGAGGTTTACCCTAAGTTTGATTTTAAGCAGGCGTATCGTTATCCCAAAAAGAAACGCTTTGATGAGCTTTTTGCGGCCTATCAAATTTTAGCAAAAAGTTTTGAGGGCGTTGCTAAGCCACAGAACTATGATTTAAGCAGAGGCTTTGGTGAGGTTGAAGACTTTATTAAAAAAGAGTCTGATGCGTTGTTACAAAAAGGCTTTATTCACCCTGAGATTGATGAAGAAGGAAAAAGAAAGCTTACATTGCGAGGCGCGGCTTTTATGACTTACCTTGCAGTGGCACCGGGAAAAAATATATGGGGTTACGTAACGGAACGACGGGCTAATAAAGCATTAAAAAATAATGAACGAAATTAAGAAAAAGGCGTTGCCTGCTGTCACCATAATGGTAAAGGATAAATAATTATGCATGAAGTAAACTGCCCACATTGTAAAAAGGCATTTAAAATTGATGAGGCCGGGTACGCAGATATTCTTAAGCAAGTACGTGATCACGAGTTTGAGGAGCAATTGCAGGAGCGGCTTGCCTTAGCCGAACAAGATAAACTCAATGCCATTGATTTGGCGACAACTAAGGTCACTAGTACGCTGGAGAAAGTCGCTGCAGATAAAGACGCAGAGATTAGAGAGTTAAAAGCAAAGCTTGATGCCGGTGGCGTTACACAAAAACTGGCGGTAGCAGAGGCGCTAGCCACTTTAGAAAAAGAACGTAACACGTTAGAGAACCAATTAAAGCAAGCCATTCAGGATAAACAGGCCGCCTCTCAATTGGCGGCGGCGAA
>CBDUPS010000158.1:0-4695 GCA_965369155.1 uncultured Spongiibacteraceae bacterium | reverse complement strand
ATTTTCTTTTTCTACCTCAAGCATCAAGCCCCAGTCTGATGCATATTCACCCTGCTCGGTAAGCTGAAAACGCATTTCTAACTCATAAGCTTCCAAATCAAACGATGGCGTATCACTATACACAACAGAAAGCTCAGTAAACCAGCTATCGGTAAATGATGCACCAAAACCCAACTTATGCTTACTACGCTGTTCGCCAAACTCAACATTATCTCGTTCAATCAATACCTGATATTCCAGCTCTTTTTCTAGTGGCTGAACATAGGGCTCATACACTTTTTTAATAGAGGAGCCATCGGATACTACAAAACTACTTACAAGAGAAAATAAAAGTAACCAGCACAATCTAAATGCCATTATTTTTCTCCGATACCCTATAACAAAAAAATAAACTTAATGAAAAAGTGACGAGACCAAAAACATATACAAGCACTTGCCACAATGAAGGAGTCGCTTCATAGCCAATCACCGCATAAAGCATCTGACCCAAAATTGAATCTTCTGCGATAAACGCTGTGGTATCCCATAATGGTTGCCCACTTGTTATTAAGTCAGCCTGTTCATACAAGGGGACAACCTGACTCAACAGCCCTGAAGCCACAACAGTTAAAATCAACTGCCCCCAAAGCAATGTGCGGTTTTTAGAACCTATTATCAAAGCGTAATATACAATTAAACCCACACTCGCACCGATACAAGCACCAATAAATCCCCCCATAATAATACTAATATATTTGTCTTGAGTATGGAGAAAGCCTTGAGTGTAAATAATAATTTCAGAACCCTCACGGGTCATCGCCAATATAATGGTAGAAGAAAGAACCACACGCAAAAACCACACAGCTCTCAGTCTATTATGAGAAAACTGTAAAGCTACAGACCCTAGCAAAGCAAAAAAATAAATAAGGATTATCATACTGCTATTGGCTATCTCTTGCCCTGTATAATCATATAATTCACTTAGCCAATTCATGTTTATTGCGTAAAGATAAGCTCCTAGTAGCCCAAAAATAACACTAGTAAAAAACCAACTTAGGGATAGCTTTACCATTTTACTCATAGCAAGAAAGATGCTGACCAATAATGCAGCTTCTAACACCTCTCTTAAAACGATAATGACCGTATTTAACAACATGTCTATTCTGCCTTAACAATGCCTTGTGCTGTTTTTTGATTAAACTCGCCAAAAAATGGATAGCTACCAGGTTTTAATGGACCTATAAAAATAACAGCCTTACTCTTACCTAAAATAATTTTTTCTCGATTCAACTCATAACTTTCAAACTCTTCAGGACTTAAATCATTATTAATAAGTAGTAGTTTTACTTTTGTATTGGCAGGAACTGTAATCTCTGATGGTATAAAAATATGATTTTCAATAATAATTTTTATCACCGGTGTTTTTGCATTAACTGACAGAGAGGTAAAAATTAAAAAAACCAGAAAAATCCGACAAAGGTTATTTTTCATTTTTAAATTCCTGATGTATAGGTAGCTTAATCTCAACTTTTAAACCATTTAAAAATTCAGATTTTTTAAGCTCTATTTTTCCGTGATGAAGATTTACAATGTGCTGAACAATAGCTAAACCTAAACCACAACCTTGAATATTAGAATCATGCTGATCACCATTTACTCGGTAAAATCGCTCTAATGCCCGCCCCATTAATGAGTCAGGAATGCCTTCACCGCTATCCTCAACTATCAAGATAGCATTATTGCTATTGCAGTTTAATTCAACACGGATATGACCTTCTTTTGGGGTGTACTTATTAGCATTGTCTATTAAATTTTTAACTAATGTTGTTAATGCAAAAGTATCACCTTCAACATTCACCTCATCGCCTTCAAGTGAAATTTCTTGGTTTTTTTCATCTATAGGAGCGTAATTATCGGCTATCGCCTGCTGTACCACAGCCTTTAAATCAACAACGGTAAAATGAGATTGAAACTGCTCAGGAGATAAACGATAAAGCAACAACATTTGCTCAATTAAATGCACCATACGAGCAATGCTTTGATCAATTATCTCAATATCAGGATCATCTTCTGGTAAACGTTTTTTAAGGTTGAACATATTAATTTTTAACGCACTTAGTGGAGTTCTTAACTCATGGGCCGCATCAGCAGAAAAGCGTTTCTCGCGTTCAAATGTATTAGAAAGCCTAGATAACAAACCATTCATTGAATCTAATAATGGTTGTAATTCACGGGGAAGATCGCCCTGATCAATCGGGGTTAAATCCTGAGTTTTTTTGCTAGCCACTTCTACACTTAATCGATTAAGGGGCTTTAAACCTTGAGTAACAATAAACCAGATCAGTAAAGACAAAAATGGCATTCCTAAAAAAATGGGGATAATAGTTTTTTGAATAACCCCTTCAGCAAGGTAGTAACGAAGATCCATGCGCTCTGCAATTAACATCTGCACACCTGAATCATCATTTTTTAGTGTAAATGTACGCCAACGATATCCTGCATAACTGATAGTTGAAAAACCTGGCTCAAGTTTTTCTAAAGGGCTTATAGGAGCTTGTGCCGATCGTTTAATCAATTTACCGTTTTTATCAAACACCTGAAAAAGCAGTTCATTACCCGAGGCTTGAGTAATATTCTCCCCCTCTGGTACTACTGATAAGTCTGCGATCAAATGCGCTTTTTCTTGCAGCATGGTATCAATTAAAATATCTGTATTCTCAAGGCCTGAACGATAACCTTGCAACGCCGCTACAAAATTAACCAGTGTAATAACAGCCAGTGAAATGGTAATGAGAAAGCGGCGAATAGAGATCATGACTTAGTAACAGTGTAGCCAATACCACGTACCGTTTTTATAAAACTCTTGCCTAGCTTTTTACGCAAATGATGGATATGTACCTCAACTGTATTACTCGTCACGTCTTCACCCCAGCTATACAGCTTAGATTCAAGCTGCCCCTTAGAAAGAATTTTGCCTGAATTTTCCATCAGTGCTTTCAGCAAACTGTACTCTTTATGGGATAACTCTAATGGTTGTTTGTCTATTGAAACCACATGAGCTACCTTATCTAAAGTAATTCGGCCAATGATTAGGTTATTACTATTTTCGGTCGATGCCCGCCGCTCTATAACACGCAAACGCGCCACTAACTCTGGCATATCAAAGGGTTTTGTTAGGTAATCGTCAGCTCCGTAATCTAAACCTGCCACTTTATCTTCTACAGAATCTCTAGCCGTTAGTAACAACACTGGTAAAAGAGGCTGTTTAACGCGTAATTTTTTCAATACTTCAAAACCATTAATATCAGGTAACCCTATATCTAAAATAACCATGTCGGGGGTAAATTCTTTAACAATATACAAGGCACCCTCACCTGTATTTACGGCGTCAACAACATAGCCTTCCGACAGCAATGCTCTTTCTAGACCTTGTGCCAAATGTACATCATCCTCTACTAACAAGATCCTCATTACATCTAATTTCCTATCTTTATCAATTGCAGTTTATAACAACAAAATGATTCTCAAGAGCATATTAAATTCTAAAACTTAACTATGGTTGTTTGTCTATTGAAACCACATGAGCTACCTTATCTAAAGTAATTCGGCCAATGATTAGGTTATTACTATTTTCGGTCGATGCCCGCCGCTCTATAACACGCAAACGCGCCACTAACTCTGGCATATCAAAGGGTTTTGTTAGGTAATCGTCAGCTCCGTAATCTAAACCTGCCACTTTATCTTCTACAGAATCTCTAGCCGTTAGTAACAACACTGGTAAAAGAGGCTGTTTAACGCGTAATTTTTTCAATACTTCAAAACCATTAATATCAGGTAACCCTATATCTAAAATAACCATGTCGGGGGTAAATTCTTTAACAATATACAAGGCACCCTCACCTGTATTTACGGCGTCAACAACATAGCCTTCCGACAGCAATGCTCTTTCTAGACCTTGTGCCAAATGTACATCATCCTCTACTAACAAGATCCTCATTACATCTAATTTCCTATCTTTATCAATTGCAGTTTATAACAACAAAATGATTCTCAAGAGCATATTAAATTCTAAAACTTAACTGAGGCTTAAGTTTGGCTTAAGAAACCAATGTTAATTTATATTTTTATGTCATATTACATTAAGAGTGACTAATGCCACATACCAGAAAATTTACAATACTTGCAACACCCAGAACATGGCTATTACCAGCCCTTATTTCTGCAATGATAACAATGCTAGTGCTAGGGCTTCCTCTCTGGAGAGATCTTAACCTAAACCCCCTTACAGCCACATTTTTACTATCCTGTATTTCTGCTTATTCGCTACTGTACTTTTTAATGTTACTCCCTGCTATTACGGTTTGTAACCTACATCTTAAATATCTATCTCATTCCACCGCTAGCAAAATCATAGTGTTCATTTTATTAAACTTACTACTATCCTTCATACAACTGCTACTTATTTTTGACCTCGTTCTTTTTCATAATTATGGCTTTCATCTCAATGGCTTTGTATTAAATATCATCACCACTCCAGGTGGGATTGACTCATTAGGTGCAGGAACATCAACCATCATTACACTAATAACTCTTGTTTGTTTAATGCCCCTTCTCAATAGCTTTATTGCATATATCACAGCCTCATTTAATAAGCTAACATGTCGGCCATATGTTTTTAGCTTTCTCATTCTATTCATCATTCAAGCGCTTCTCTAA
>CBDUPS010000157.1:0-4708 GCA_965369155.1 uncultured Spongiibacteraceae bacterium | reverse complement strand
GACATGACTGGTGAGAATGGCCGACCTCTTACAGACAGAATGCTAGATATTTTCACTAGGCAAAGAAATGTGGACGGTATTGAGAGAATGATTGAGCGGTTAGAGCGCGAAATTGAGGCGCTTAAATATGAGAATGGGGGATTTTATGAAAACGGTTGATTTTGAAGAGAAGAGAAAAGACCTTTGGAATGCTTATGAAAACGGACATTACACTTTTTTTGAATACCTTGAACGCTGGAGCATATTAAATGAACTTGAACTACAAAACCCTTTTGATGAGTCTGCTTATTGTGGGCACGGTCCCCGCTTTTGGAAACATAGAGTCAGACAAGAGGGCTCACTTGTTTGCGTCTGGACTTATATCAGGGACAACCTACGCAATGCTGGATAATAAGCCCAATAGGTACTCTAAGGCCGTTGCCGTATCTTTAATGATGGGGCTTGGTAAAGAGCTTATTTTGGATGACAAGTTTGATAAAGAGGACATGGCTTTTAACCTTATGGGCGCACTTACTGGCCCGCTTTTAGTTTGGGAGTTTTAATTATGGATTTTCAATATCATGGAATGGAGCGGCGACTTGGACATAAAACAGATACCGGCCATGCAAGGCGCTTAAATGATATGGCCTTTAGCTTTATTTTTTGGGCTCTTATTGTTTTTCTCTTAGGTATGATTTTCGGCTGCGCTTCGCCAAGGCCTGAGGTTAAAAACCCTTACCGGCCTCAGTGTAACCTGCCTGAATATGCTAATGACTTTGCCTGCCAGCCCTATGTGCCCGATGAAGGCCCTGAGCTGGATGACTTTGAGGTGATTGATGAGTAAATCAGTAGCCGCTGCGGCCTCTGTCAGACCCTCTGGTGTTGCTGCGAGCATTAGCCGCGTTCCCAAAGGCAGGCTTGTTCTTCTTAAACATATCAATCTCTTTAGCGGCTCGACCAACAATGCTGCTCAAAAACCCTTGTTTCTTCTTTTTCTTTCTCTGTGCCATAAAATAGCCCTCGTTTACTTAACTTTCTCAATTCTCACAATATATGCACCACCAGCATGGTCACATATTAAATACGCCTTAGCAACCGCCACCATTAGCGCCTTAGCGGCTGCTGGCGTGCAGGAGGCCGTAGACCTAACCTCTAGCCAGACTTCGCCTTAAAAAGCTCCCAGAGGGCTATTAGAGCCCCTACAACGGCTGCCCCTACTCCACCACCTGCTGAAGCATCTTTAAAGCGCTCTCTTTTAGGTGTCTGAGCGCCCTGTAGGTGTAAGCCCTTCATAACGCCCACATCGACCTTAAGGCTCATCACATCATTCTTTATCTCGGCTATGTTCTCAGATTGGTCGTCTAGTTTTTTAACTAGATAAAGTTGAAAATCCCCTGGGTCCATGCCGCCACCTTCATCACTCATCAAAGTCACCCGTAATATAAACAATAATTATGCCCATACATATGGACACGCCCAGCAAGTAAAGAGCGTGCTCATCGCTACCTAAATACATTACTGAATACCTCTATAGCACTCATCGTCTAAATACGTATCAATCCCGTCCAGCTTCGATCTAAGGGCTTCCCTTGTGCATAGCAGCTGGCCATAAAAATGGCAGACCCTGTCCTCTGGATGGCATTGGTTAAGCATTTCAGAATAACAAGCTTCGAGCAACATATGGTCCACAATCTCATTAAATAAATAATTGTGCTGGACCTCGCAGGTGTACTCTTCGTTTTGGGCGATTTTAGTGGCGACACAGGAAGTGCAAGATACGGTTAAAAAAAACAGGGCTGTTGCTAAGAAAAAAACCTTCATTTTTGAAGGCTAGCATATTTTTGTTCTAGCCAGATAAAGTCTGGTCTTTAGGTGGGACTGGCTCGTAATTTTGAAGAAACTGGCGCTCAGAGCAAGAGAAAAAGGTGTCTTTAGAATTCCTAACTATCCACTCACCCTTGCCAATCATCAGGTCAGGGGCATTGCCCTGCCTTTGGTTTAGAATTTTAATGTAGCGGCCATTATATGTAATCTCAGGCTTGTTCTTTGTGTTATAGACCGAGCGCTGCACCCACAGAATAAGCTCCTCGGCATTTTTGCCGTCAAACTTATAAGCCTCAACCTCAGCAGACGTGCGCCTAAATTTCATCTAACCACGCTCCCAAGCCCAGTCGCCCTTATCCTTTTTAAAAGCTTTTATGAAGTCCTCTTCAGGAATGTCCAGTAAACTAGACACGTCTAAAAGGTGAGCTTTGGGGATAATGGCCATCTCGCGCTCCCAGTTGGAAACAAATTGAGGCTCCGCAAACCCGAGTCTTTTTGATAGGTAGCTTTGAGTCACACCCATTTTTTTTCTATATTTTTTAATCATCTTAGCCGTTCTCATACCATGTCCTCTAAACTGTAATTAATAACATTAACCTCAAAGTCTGTCGTAATACCCTCAAGCCTGGCCCATGCCAATCTTAAATTCTGGGCATAGTCCTCAGCCTTTTCCTTTTTCTTAAAATACTTTTCTCGGCTTAAAAGCGTGTTGCTCTTGCCTACGCTCCACTTAACTTTCCAAACCTCATTGCTCATCTAAAACACCTCTAGCGTGAATTAGGCCAGCCCCAAACTCTTCAGCCGAGCCTATATTGTCATACTGAGGCGTCTTGCCTACTGAGAGATATAAGGCGGCTACGCCTGCCGCTATGGGCGTAGCCATTGACGTCCCTGAGTAGGACTCATATCCCCCAGGTACAGTCGAGAGTATCCCCACCCCTGGAGCTGCGGCCTCTACTTTTCCATAATTACTAAAATAAGCTAATCGGTCACTCCTATTTGTGGCCGAGATTGAAAATAAAATGCCTGGTATTTCGTAACCAGCCGGATAACCCACATTAGGCGAGCCATCGTTACCAGCCGCCGCGTAAACCAATACGCCCCTGCTTGCAGCATAACCCAAAGATGAAGCAATAACATCGCTCGGGCTAGGCCCGCCAAGGCTCATTGAAATAATATCGGCACCAGAGTCTACGCACCAAACAATGCCAGCCCCAATCCACGAATTGTAACCACTGCCATCATCGCCAAGCACCTTGCCAATTAAAAGCTGAGATTGAGATGCACCTACAACCCCAAAGCTGTTATGGGTAGCTGCTACAAGGCCAGCCGTATGAGTCCCGTGACTTTGCCTGTCTTGAAAATCAGCAGCATCGTATGAGGTAAAGTTTTTGCCCGTTAAGTAGCTAAGGTCTGGGTGGTTTTTGTCTATGCCCGTATCAAGCACACAAACCCTAATGGCCGAGGCGTCCACAGTATCTAAAACAGGTACGGAGCCAACCCTTTCCACTCCCCAGTCAATGACTTGGGGGTCATCGGTAGGGGGCGGTGGCGGGTCAGTTGGAAATGGATTGAAATTACACCCCCAACCAATTGCGGCGGTTTTAATGATGTCAGGAATTTTATATTCAATTAAAGGCTCTACAATGTATTCTTTTGGCGGCGGGCTCATTACTCGCATTTGATTCTTATCGCTTTTAACTAGGTAGCCATTAAGCCCATCAAGTTTCTCACCTAGCTCGCCATACCTGGCTGCTACATCTTCAACAGCCTCTTCGCCTTTTTGCCCAGGGCGCTCCATTACGATGTAATCGCGGTCTACTCTCAAGTCGTATTGATCGTAAGCCATAAAGCCAGAAACGGCACTTACTGCCGCTGTTAAAAGAACTACTGAGTTTCTCATTTAGTCACCTCTTCAAGAGCAATCGTTTCAGTGGGCCTGGCATCGCGCCCATACCAAGTTTCTCTTTGCTGGGTGGCGGTGTTAAAAGTGTTTAGGCAATTATTTAGGTAACTAGCTAAAATCCAATCTGGTGTGTTAGATTCATTTTCCTTTGAAAATCTGTTTATTAAATCCTCAAGCTCTTTTTGAAAATCTCTCATTCACTCCCCTTGGGTTCTACAATCTCAACAACTTTTGGATAACGCCAAGAGCCTTTCCATATTTCAAGCGGCGCTGGTCCCAGAGTTTTCCAAAGCTTCTTACGCTTTTTAAAATCTGGAGTCTCTGCCCCTTTGGCCTCTGCGTATCGCTCCTTACCATTCTCATCAATAAATCGAAAGTCAACTTTCCAGGTAACTGCTGCGCTGCCGCAGTGCTCACATTTGTCCTTTAGCCTAACTGAGGCCTGAAGCTTGATGTCTGAAATGAAGCCTAGAGCTTCCTGCTCTTTTAGTTTTTTAAAAACTGAGGCTTCAAGTTGGCTAGGAAATGCAATCCCATCCACAATTGTTTTTTTAGCATTAAATTTATGAGCTTTATAAAAACTCACTTAACCAGCTCCCAGCTGATATTGGCTTTTATTTTTTCGCCACAATCTATGCAAACATAGTGAATACCTGGCATGGCCGCAAACTCGTTAAGGGCGTTATGAGGCCTATGGGAGCAGTTCTTTTTCTTATAAGCCTCGTTAGCTAATTGGCTGGCTACGTTAGGCCCCATTGGTTCTTCGCTGCCGTGAATATAAAAATCCTCTGGCTTAAAAATCACTTTTAACCTCTTTAGGAATAAACCCATCATAGTCTTGGTCATGTATTATTGGATTATATTTAATAAGGTTTTGGGTGTTGTTATAATAAGCCGCTTCGCATTTATCATCTGGGCATCTAAAAACAGTTTGGTATTTTCCGAACTTAAAATGAAACGTGCATCCAGAGCCATCACATACGTGGCAGTCAGGGGCCT
>CBDUPS010000156.1:0-4769 GCA_965369155.1 uncultured Spongiibacteraceae bacterium | reverse complement strand
CATTACGCTATGTATCACAGGGCGTAGAGCAGCACCTCGACAGACGCCAACAACAAGCAATTTACAATATTTTAGATAGCAAGAAAGAAATTAAATTTACCAGTATAGTTAAAGCAAATGATGAAAATAAATCCCCTTACTTTCCATCGGACGCCACATTTAATCTTGATGTCGCTAGCCGTAGCGGAAAACTACAGGGTAACAAAACACTCATCGACTTACGCAAACCTGAACTTTTAGGTGAGCTTGCTGACTCATTAGACGAGAAAAAGCTCAACGATATTATTGAATATCTAATTGAACCCACCAAAATCGTTAATGATAAAAAGGTCGTTCTTGAAACCCCCGAATTGAAAAAATGGCTACAAGAAGAGCTCCCCTCCCTCTCTAGTGAGCAGGTAGCTGCATTGTGTAAGTATAGATTTAAACGAGACACCGCATCGGTATCACGAAAATTTATGGAGCAAATTGTTCCAGTATTAAAAGATACCGGCAGCATTTACAGTGAAGCTGTCTCATTACTTGAAGATGCCACTGGCAATAAATTTCATCATAGCTACTTTGAGACTGGCGAGGTTTTTCAAAAACTACCTTATTACGGCCAAGTTATGCCTGAATCAGTATGGGGTGCACAACCGGAAGGAGATAAAGATAAACCAGCTAGCGAGCGAGATGAAGATGCCTATCAATACGGAAAAATCGCTAACCCTACGGTTCATGTTGCACTTAACCAGCTTCGTGTTGTGGTTAACCGAGTAATCGATAAATTAGGCAATCCTCCTTCCCGTATTCATATAGAGCTAACCCGCGATTTAAAAAGCTCAAAAGATGCCCGAACTAAGATGGAAAAGCAGCAAGCTGCAAATAAAAAAGAAAATGACCGCATAAAACAATTTTTTAACGACGAACTCAACATCCCTAACCCTAGTAGAGAAGATATTCAAAAAGTTAAACTTTGGGAAGAACTAGGTAACCAAGGTGCTCGTTTTTGTGTGTTCTCAGGTAAAGCTATTTCAGCTAGGCAGTTATTTAATGGTGAAGTTGAGGTTGAACATATTATTCCGTTTAGCCGCTGTTATGACGATGGTATGGCAAATAAAACCCTTGCTTTTAAAGCACTCAATAACGAAAAGCGTAATCGAACACCTTACGAAGCCTTTGGCTCAGATAATGAGCGCTACACCAATATAAAAAAACGTGCTTTAACCAGCTTTAAACAAGGTGGTAAATACAAACGTTTTGAAAAAGATGCCTTTGAAACTTTCTACGGTGAAAATGGTGATATGATTGCTCGACAGTTAAATGACACCCGTTATATCTCTAGAAAAGCCAAGCAATACCTAAGCTGTTTAACAACAAGCCGCAATGTAGTAAGTGTTAACGGCCAAATGACCGCCCTATTACGCAAAGTATGGGATTTAAATAAATTTAAAGATAAAGAAGCTGGTCATTATCGCGATGACCATCGTCACCATATTGTTGATGCGTTTGTTGTAGGCTTAACCTCTCAATCATTAGTACAAAAGCTTAGTACTCGCCGTAATAACGAGCAAACAGCTCATGATATGTATCACTTCTTAAAAAATAGAGCGCCTGATATCACCCCTTTGCGCCAAGAGCTCTTTAAGCAACTTGATGATGTAGTGGCGTCTTACCGACCAGATCGAACCAATACGGGCTCGATGTTTAACGATACTGCCTATGGCATACCCAAAGAAACAAATAAAGAGTACAACGGCATTACCCGCAAAGCGATAGAAGCATTAAGCTTTAAAGAAATTTTTAGCATTAGGGGAAACCACTTAAAACAACAGATTTTAAATTACCTAAGTAATGGTGACACCTTTGATGTGTATTCACACAAAATAGGTGTACTAACCAAACAACTTAAAAGTCATGTGGGTAGCGATAAAAACCTAGCAGAAAAACTAGCCCTATTTACCCAGCAAACAGGCATAAAAAAAGCACGTATTAATGTACTTAATAGCAGCATTAAACCCATTGCTAGTGCCCCCTATAAAGGCTATGGTAAAAATTCTTATGCCTACTGTGATGTTTGGCAAATACCCGACAAAAAGGATAACAAATCAGGAGAATGGCTTTATAAATACCACGGTGAGTTTATCGCCTATGCTGATGTAAAAGACCACAAAGAAAACCCAGCAAAAAACAAACCTCACCCTGCAGCTAAAAAGCTGATGCGACTGTATAAAAACGACAACATAAAGCTTACCCATCTTAAAACAAAAGAGGTACTTATATATCGAGTAGCTGGCTATAGCACAAGCGCAAATAAACTTGATATACGACCTAACCTTGAAACTAACTCTAAGGAAAACCAGAAATCCATCAACACAATATTCAAAGAAAATCATGTTAATAAATTACGAGGGTAACCATGCAATGGAATGTGGTAGAGCTTGCAAGTAATGGCCGTTACGCTCGCCTTAATAGAGGATTTATACAAATACTCGAAGGCGATGCAGTCTTAGGAGAAGTTACCATTGATGAGGTAAGCTCATTACTTTTAACAGCCGAACAAGCCACACTCTCTAAGCCTTTAATGGTGCGCCTTGCTGAAGAAGGCATACCCATTATTATTTGCGGCAGCAACTATCATCCTATTGCTATCACGCTACCTTATGGTACTCATCACCAATTTAGTAATGTATTACAACTACAAATTAATGCATCAAAGCCCTTAAATAAACAATTATGGAAATTGTTAGTTATTCAAAAAATACAGCATCAACAACAAGCATTAGCCTTTTGTCACCCTATGCATAGTAGTTGCAATGCATTAAAACGCATGACAACAAAAGTACGTTCTGGCGACCCAGACAATATAGAAGCACAAGCCGCCCGCCTATACTGGCAAAGCTTAATGGGAGAGACTTTTAGAAGAAAAACAAAAAATACTGATTTTGCCAATAGTGCCTTAAACTATGGTTACAGTATTTTACGCGGTGCTTGTGCCAGAGCCACCGTTGCTGCAGGCTTAACGCCAGCACTAGGAATACACCATAACAATATCTATAACCCCTTTGCTTTAGTAGACGATTTAATGGAGCTATTTCGCCCTTTAGTGGATATTGCCGTACAAAAAATGCTCGGTGGTGAGCAGCTTTTAGCAGAGCACAAACAAGCATTGGTGAGCATGTTACAAGCTAATGTTACCTCTAATGGGCAAACGACCACTGTAAACAATGCTATGCAAAACCTTGCTTTTTCACTAGTTAAGAGCTATTACAATAAGACTGTGTGTTTAGATTTACCCTCATTACAGCTTTAATAAATAAGCAAGGTTGGCTCGATGGCAAAGCTTTATTTTTTAAATGGGTATCGTCTTATGTGGATGATGGTGATGTTTGACTTACCTGTGGTTACAAAAAAAGACCGCAAAGAATACCGGCGATTTCGCAATTATTTGCTCGATTGTGGCTTTTCTATGTCTCAATACTCCGTTTACTTTCGCCTTGTATCAAGTAAAGAGCGAGTTCAACGCTTTGAAAGCAAAATCGCCTCTCAACTTCCAGAACATGGTAAAGTACAAATAGTAACCATTACCGATAAACAGTATGAAAATATCAAAGGCTACTACGGCAATGAGCAACAAACCTACCAAAAAAAAGACCAACTTCAGCTATTTTAGGTGCGTCCACCCTATTTTTACGCCAAAGAAAGTCTGTTTTTTCTTTACTATTCAGGCAATTACAGCACAAATAGTTTAGCAACTTAAAAAATGTATTCAATCCGCAACTATCGCTTGTGCCGTTAGGCACCGTTAATGAGTTTAGCAACTTAAAAAATGTATTCAATCCGCAACGCGCGTTTTATAGTGTGATGCTGCAAGCGGAGTTTAGCAACTTAAAAAATGTATTCAATCCGCAACTATATATCATGGCTACTTTAAATAATACATAGTTTAGCAACTTAAAAAATGTATTCAATCCGCAACCACGAGACCGTAGAGGCTGGTGATTATCTAGTTTAGCAACTTAAAAAATGTATTCAATCCGCAACTGCAGGCGGCTGTGGATTAAAGATACTCAAAGTTTAGCAACTTAAAAAATGTATTCAATCCGCAACTACAAAAAATACAACACAACCAAATCAAAAAGTTTAGCAACTTAAAAAATGTATTCAATCCGCAACGCTAATCAACGATGTGCAGAAAGCCAAACGAGTTTAGCAACTTAAAAAATGTATTCAATCCGCAACCCCACTCGGTATCACTCGTCTGTGTTGCATAGTTTAGCAACTTAAAAAATGTATTCAATCCGCAACTTCGACAGTATGCGAGTGACTTGCGCGATCAGTTTAGCAACTTAAAAAATGTATTCAATCCGCAACAGAATTCTTTGATTGAATCCCCCATCGAACAGTTTAGCAACTTAAAAAATGTATTCAATCCGCAACCTAAAAGCGCGACTAAGAAAAGCCGCTAAAAGTTTAGCAACTTAAAAAATGTATTCAATCCGCAACTACATGAGAGGTCTTGCCACAAACACATGTAGTTTAGCAACTTAAAAAATGTATTCAATCCGCAACTATGCCGAGTATTTAGAGCCGTTCGATATGAGTTTAGCAACTTAAAAAATGTATTCAATCCGCAACTCAGGGGCGCGTGGTTTATTGATGAGATGGAGTTTAGCAACTTAAAAAATGTATTCAATCCGCAACAATTGAAGAGGGCGTAGATAACTTGGTTGAGTTTAGCAACTTAAAAAATGTATTCAATCCGCAACAGCCAATGATAGTGGTGAACA
>CBDUPS010000155.1:0-4770 GCA_965369155.1 uncultured Spongiibacteraceae bacterium | reverse complement strand
TGGAGTTTTTCAATGGGATTGCCGCTATCAGCGCCAGCAGAGCGTTTTGCCATTGCCCGTTCAATCGCCGCTTGTGCAGGATCAGAGGAGGTTGCCGGTTTTTCAGCAACCGTTTCAGCGACAGCTTCTGTATTGTCACCTTGCTTGGCTTTGGTTCTAGCAATAGCCGCCTGAATGATATCGTTTTTATTACCACCACCTTCTGCGGTTTGTTTTTCGCGGGCTTTCGCCGCTTCCATACGGGCTTTGCGTTTGGCTTCTTTTTCAGCTTCCTCCTGTTCTAGGCGCTCTTGTCTAAAATCAAAGCGCTCTTTAGCGTGTTCGGCTTTCGCTTTTTCTTGGGCAGCTAAACGAATATCAGACTTTGAGGCACGATAATATTGCACCAGCGGAATATAGCTAGGGCATACATAAGAACAGGCACCACACTCAATACAATCCATTAAATTGTAATCAGTAAGGGCTTCGTGATTTTTAGATTGTGAGTACCAAAACAATTGTTGAGGTAACAGCGTAACCGGGCAAGCCTCAGCACACATACCACAACGAATACAGGCTTGAGCCGGTGGCGGTGTAGGCAGTTCAGCTTCGGTGGGTGCCAAAATACAGTTGGTGGTTTTAACCACAGGCACATCAACAGAGGGCATAGTAAAGCCCATCATGGGGCCGCCCATAATTAAACGGTTATTCTTTTTGCTGTGGTAATTGGCTAAATCTAATAGGTATGAAATAGGTGTACCTAGTAGCACCTCGTAGTTTTGTTGGGTATCAACAGCATTACCCGTTACCGTGGTAATACGAGAAATAAGTGGTGTGCCATAACGTACCGCATGCCAAATAGCATGGGTGCTTCCCACGTTTTGGCAAACCACACCAATTTGGGCAGGTAATCCGCCAGAGGGAACTTCTTTACCGGTTAAAATTTGGATAAGTTGCTTTTCCCCACCAGAAGGGTATTTGGTTGGGAACGAGACAATCTCAATAGCCGTGCCTTCGGCGGCTTTTTTCATAATAGCTATAGCATCAGGCTTGTTGTCTTCGATACCGATTAAAATCTCTTTCGGCTTAACAATGTACGCTAAAATTTCCACCCCTTTAATAATCTCATCAGCGCGCTCCTGCATAAGAATGTCATCAGCGGTAATGTAAGGCTCACACTCGGTACCGTTAATAATGAGGGTTTTAATAACAGTCTCGGGACGGGTATTTAGTTTTACCGCAGCCGGAAACCCAGCACCACCCATTCCTGCAATACCGCTGTCACGAATACGGTTAATAAGATCAGCTTTATTCCATGTGCGATAGTCTTCAATGGGCTGACGCTCTATCCATGTGTCTTTGCCATCAGGCTCAATCACAATACAAGGTGCGTGCATGCCTGATGTATGAGGAACAGGCTCAAGACCAATGGCTGTCACGGTTCCTGAGGTAGAAGCGTGAATAGGAACACTGACAAAGCCATTAGCTTTAGCAATCATTTGCCCCTTTAATACATGATCGCCTACCGCAACAATAGCTACCGCGGCGGCACCGATATGTTGCGATAAAGGTAATACGATGCGGGGAGGAATACCCGCAGACATAATGGGAGTCTTTAATGACTGGTGCTTGTTCTCTGGGGGGTGAATGCCACCATGAATGGAATAGGTCGTTCTGGCGCTCATGCTACACCTCCCATATCACTGGCGATAATATCCTTGCGGTCTAAGGCCACCTCATCAGCTACAGGCTTGGGAGTCTCCCATTTCCACGTTTGTAATGTGGTCGGAATAATACGCATTTCAATACAATCTACCGGGCAAGGCTCAACACACAAGTCACAGCCTGTGCATTCGCTGGTAATAATAGTGTGCATCTGTTTGGCTGCACCTAAAATAGCATCAACAGGGCAAGCCTGAATACATTTAGTACACCCAATACATTCATCTTCTCTAATAAAAGCCACTTGTGGAGGCTTTTCTTCAGCATCTAAGGGCTTGGGCTCTACCTGTAATAAATCAGCTAATGCCTGAATAGTAGTCTCACCACCGGGGGGGCAACGGTTAATTTCTTCGCCGTTAGAGATAGCCTCAGCATAGGGTTTACAGCCGGGATAGCCACATTGACCACATTGGGTTTGTGGCAATAAGGCGTTGATTTGATCAACAATGGGAGAACCTTCAACTTTTAGTTTTTCGGAGGCAAAGCCTAATAATGCACCAAAAGCGATGCCTAAACCCACAAGCGCAATGACAGAGGCGAGTAGTGGGTTAGATACGATAAATTCAATCATGGAAATTCTCTTAAATCAGCCCAGCAAAACCTAAAAAGGCAAGAGATGCTAACCCTGCGGTAATTAACGCAATAGGAGCACCTTTAAAAGGTAGAGGAGTGTCAGAAACGGATAATCGTTCGCGCATTGCGGCAAACAAAATAAGTACTAGTGAAAAACCAATCGCAGCGGCAAAGCCAAAAACGGTGGATTCGAGTAAGTTGTGTTCTTTATTGATATTAAGTAGTGCTACCCCAAGTACCGCACAGTTGGTGGTAATTAACGGTAAAAACACCCCCAACACACGGTGCAACATAGGGCTGGTTTTATGCACCACCATTTCAGTAAATTGCACCACCACGGCGATAACTAAAATAAACGCAATCGTACGGAGAAAGTCTAAGCCTAAGGGCTGCAGAATATAGGCATAAGTAAGGTAACTACAAATAGAGGCAAGGGTTAATACAAAGGTAGTGGCTGCAGACATACCAATAGCGGTTTCTAGCTTATTCGATACCCCCATAAAAGGGCATAAACCTAAAAACTGCACCAAAACAAAGTTATTAACCAAAATAGTGGCAATAAACAACCCTGCATAATCGCCTAGCGCTGTTAGCATTGTGTGTTACCTCTAAGCTTTTGATATAAAAATAAAAAAGTGAAGGCCTACTTGGTAATGGTACAAAACTTGATAAATGTATCATAACGAAGATATTGCATGGTAATCAATTCACCTAATCCCTTCAATGAATAATAGTTTATATACTTATAATATCAGGGTATTAAGCCAATAACGGCACACACAAATAGCGGCGCAAAGTGTAGTTTTTTTATAGGCTTTTTTCTAGCAAATAATCACATCACCCGCATACCCGGTTTGGCGCCTTCATGGGGCTCTAGCAACCAAATATCGTTGCCCCCAGGGCCTGCTGCCAGCACCATACCCTCAGATAGGCCAAATTTCATTTTACGGGGGGCAAGATTAGCCACCACAATAGTTAATTTACCGTTTAATTGCTCTGGGCTATAAGCTGATTTTATCCCTGAAAAAACTTGTCGCTGGCCGTAAGCACCTAAGTCTAAGGTAAGGCGTAATAATTTATCGGCACCCTCAACAGCAGTGGCTTCAATAATTTTAGCAACCCGTAAATCAATCTTGGCAAATTCATCAAAGTTAATGGTGTCGGCAATAGGAGTGTTGTCTGTTTTTGAGGCAGGTTTTGCTGACACTCTTGCAGAGGCTTGTGCTTGTAATGCTTTTTGGGTGTCATCGAGCATGGCTTGCACTTTATCGCCATCAACACGTTGCATGAGAGGTTTAAATGGGTTGATGCGGTGTGATAGCAAAGGCTTTTCCCGCCCCTGCCATTGCAACTCTATATTTAAAAACTCACTAGATTGCGCTGCCATAGCTGGAAGAATGGGCTGTAAGTAGGTAATCAGTAAACGAAATAAGTTAAGTCCCATAGAGCAAACGTCATGTACTTCTTGTTCTTTACCTACCTCTTTGGCCATTATCCAAGGCTTTTTCTCATCAATATACTGGTTGGCTTTATTGGCTAATGCCATAATTTCTCTTACCGCATGGCTGTATTCTCGGTTGTTGTAAAGATAGGCAATAGACTCTCCTTGCATTACAAACGAATCATATAGCTCAAGCTCTACACAGCGACTAGATAATTCACCGTTAAAGCGTTTTTGAATAAAGCCTGCGCAGCGGCTGGCAATATTAACCACTTTACCCACCACATCAGAGTTAACCCGCTGAACAAAATCTTCTAAATTTAAATCAATATCATCAACGCCATTACCGAGTTTAGCGGCAAAGTAGTAACGTAAATACTCAGGGTTTAAATGCTGTAGATAGGTTTTTGCCATAATAAATGTGCCACGAGACTTTGACATTTTTTTGCCATCAACGGTTAAAAAGCCATGGGCAAAAACTCCTGTTGGGGTTCTAAAATCAGCAGAATCCAACATGGCAGGCCAAAATAGGGCATGAAAATTAATAATGTCTTTACCAATAAAATGATACAGCTCAGCCTCGCTGTCTTTTTGCCAATAGGTATCAAAGTCTAGATTTTGGCTATCGCATAAATGCTTAAAGCTCGCCATATAACCTATAGGAGCATCAAGCCATACATAAAAGTATTTATCGGTGGTGCCTGGGATAGTAAAGCCAAAATAGGGGGCATCGCGGCTAATATCCCATTCATGTAAACCATCGTTAAGCCATTCTTGTAGTTTGTTAGCAACCGGTGCTTGTAGTCTACCGCTTTGAGTCCACTGCTTTAAAAACGCAGTAAATTCAGGCAGGCGAAAAAAGTAATGTAGCGAGGCCTTTTGAATAGGGGTTGCCCCCGAAATTGTAGAATAGGGTTTTAATAATTCAATGGGGCTATAAGTTGCGCCGCAGGCCTCACAATTATCGCCATATTGATCTTCGGCTTTACACTTAGGGCAAGTACCTTTGATGTAACGATCAGCTAAAAAGAGGTTTTTTTCAGGGTCAAATAGTT
>CBDUPS010000154.1:0-4796 GCA_965369155.1 uncultured Spongiibacteraceae bacterium | reverse complement strand
GTTGATGATAAGCGCATGATTAACTGCCGCGCGGATTTAAACCAATTAGTACCATTTAAATACGACTGGGCATGGCAAAAATATCTTGATGGTTGCGCCAATCACTGGATGCCTCAAGAAGTGAACATGACCGCCGATATCGCCACATGGAAAGACCCTAATGGCTTAACCGATGATGAGCGCACCATTGTTATGCGGTCTTTAGGCTACTTTAGTACCGCTGACTCATTGGTAGCGAACAACTTAGTATTGGCAATTTACCGTCATATTACCAACCCCGAATGCCGCCAATATATTTTGCGCCAGTCTTTTGAAGAAGCGATTCATACCCACGCCTACCAGTACTGTGTTGAATCCTTAGGCATGGATGAAAGCGAAGTATTTAATATGTACCGTGAGTTACCCTCTATTGCCAGAAAAGCCGCATGGAGCATTGAGCATACTAAAGGTATTTCGGACCCTAACTTCACCACGGGTACCACAGAATCTGACCAAGAATTACTGCGTAACCTTATTGGCTTTTATGCGGTAACTGAAGGTATCTTCTTCTATTGTGGATTTACCCAAATTTTATCGATGGGTCGCCGTAATAAAATGACCGGTGTTGCTGAGCAGTTTCAATATATTCTGCGCGATGAATCCATGCACCTTAACTTTGGCATTGATGTGATCAACCAAATTAAATTAGAGAATCCGCAACTTTGGACCGCTGACTTTCAAGAAGAAGTGATCCAAATGATTTTAGAAGGCACACAACTTGAAGTGGAATACGCCCGTGACAGTATGCCCCGCGGTGTACTCGGTATGAATGCCTCGCTAATGGAAGAATACTTACACTTTATTGCCAACCGTCGTCTGTCTCAATTAGGGCTACCTGAGCAATTCCCCGGTGTAAAAAACCCCTTCCCTTGGATGTCTGAAATTATGGATCTTCGTAAAGAGAAAAACTTTTTTGAAACCCGTGTAATTGAATATCAAACCGGTGGTGCATTAAGCTGGGATTAATCAAAAAATAGTAAGAGGGCTTTATTGCCCTCTACTTTTTTAATACTGACTTTTTATTAACACCATAATATAAGTACAAACAATCTATGCAGGAGCTCACATCATGAGTGACTCAAAAAGCAATAAAAAAAACCAGCCCGTTATAGAACTTGATGCCGAAACACTAGTAGAAACCTTAGATGAAATAACCCAAACCATCGACAGCATGGCGGGTCTTGTCGACAAACTTGGCTGTTATCTCTCAACCGGTACCCTTGTGGAAGACGATAGGCTAGAGGCTAAAACCGACGCTATTTTTGTACCCGGTTCTAAAACTATTCATTAATAGCTAATGTTGCTATTTAAAGCTGCTTAGTCAGCTTTAAGTGTTCTAGCCTTCACTAATCCCATCAGCTTAATCAGCCAATAATTATTTAATCAGGGTATATAATAAAGATGTCATTTTTTAGGTTTCTATAAATGTACGATCCTTTTATTAAATTAGGCTTTGAAGTCGATAAATTAATTGGCCGTGGTGGTATGGCGGAGGTTTATCTCGCCACACAGATTTCGTTAAATAGGCAAGTCGCCTTAAAAGTTATGGATGCTAATGTTGGTGACGACTCTTTTACTGAGCGCTTTTTAAATGAAGGGCGTTTAATTGCATCTTTGAATCACCCCAACATCATTACCATTTACGACATTGGGGTTTTAGACGATGGTCGTCACTTTATCTCCATGGAATACATCAATGGCGGAGACTTAGAAGATAAACTCAAACATGGGGCATTAAGTGAAGAAGAGTCCGTCGATATTTTACGGCATCTACTGGGATGTCTTCAGTTAGTTCATGATAAAGGCATTATTCACCGTGATGTGAAACCTGCTAATATTTTATTTCGCGATGATGGCTCCATCGCCTTAACCGACTTTGGTATTGCCAAAGAGTTAACCGGTGATATAAAACTCACTCAAGTAGGTGGAACTTTAGGCAGCCCGGCTTACATGAGCCCTGAACAGTCTCAAGGAAAAAAACTATCAAGTGCCAGTGATATTTATAGTGCGGGGGTGGTTTTTCTTGAAATGCTGTCTGGGAAAAACCCCTACGAAGGTGACTCCTTTGTAACAACCTCCATGAACCATATTCAGATGGATATACCTGAGTTACCCATCGCCAGTCAACGCTTTCAGTTAGTGTTAAACAACATGTTGGCCAAAGACCCTTACAGCCGATACAACCATATTGATGAGTTATTTGCAGACTTAGAGCGATGCTTACAGAACAATGTAAATAATAAACAAAAAGCTATAGCCCAACAAAAAACCAAACATTTAGCACTTGTAGTTGGGGGCTTATCTATTGGGTTGCTACTGGGGGGGTATTTGTTTTATACAAACAGCACAACCAGTAGCTCTTCATCAATAACCAAAACCTCAGATAAAAAAACCATTCATGTAAACGCTCTGCCAAAAGAAAAAGGCTCATTTTTTAGCCGGTTATTTAGCCCTCATAAGCAAGAGATTAATACTTACTTAAGCTTAGCCGAAAAAGCCAAACAACAAGGCCATTTAGTTTTACCCGAAGAAACCAGTGCCTACTTTTACTATCAAGAAATTTTAACGTTAGATACAGATAATGCCAAAGCCAAGCGTGGCCTATCTAGTATAAAAAGCACTTTTATCGACATGGCTGAAGAAGCTTATAATGAAAATCGCTTGATGACACCCAAGCTCAATAATGCCTATTATTTTTATCAGCAAGCAGAGCGAGTAGCCGGTCGCGATACAAAAATTACCGCCGGTTATAAAAAAATTGCCCATAGGTATTTGCAGTTAGCCCATGGAGCCTTAGATAATTTTAATGTAGCACAGGCAAATCAATATATTGATCGTGGCTTAATGCTTGACCCACAAAATGCAGAATTACTCAGGCTAAGGGATCAAGCAAAAGTGATAAAAATGCCCAAGCGCTTAATTCGCAATATAGGGAAAACGTTTAAGGATATCGGCGAAGACTTGGTCGACTAATAACAATAAAAAAACTCTGCAGCATTTCTGCTACAGAGTTTTTATTACAACGATTACTGTTCTTTTTAAAGCTTATGATGTTGTTACAGCATCAACTTAACATCACTTTGTAAAAACAATTTTATCATCGACCATTGTGGCTTGAATCACATCACCGGCTACAAAGCGCCCTGATAAAATCTCATTCGCCAATGGGTCTTCTATCACTCGCTGAATGGTTCTACGCAAAGGTCTTGCTCCGTATAATGGATCATAACCTGCATCAATAATAGAGGTTAATACTTCATCGGTTAATTCAATTGAAAGCTCTTGATCGGCTAAGCGTTTACGCAACAAATTTATTTGTAAATCAGCAATCGAACCAATTTCTTTTTTGGATAACGGATGAAAGACAACCACTTCATCAATACGGTTAATAAGCTCTGGCCTAAAGTGGTCGGTTACTACTTCCATTACCGCTTCTTTCATGGCTTGGTAACGGTTCTCTTCTTTTTTACCGTCATCAACTAAGTCCCCATCAAAATCAATCGCGTCGTAAGATTTATTCGAGGCAATTTCTTGTACGCGATTAGAACCTAAGTTAGAGGTCATCACCACAACGGTATTTTTAAAATCAACCGTACGACCCTGTCCATCAGTTAAACGGCCATCTTCTAATACTTGTAACAAAATATTAAACACATCAGGGTGCGCTTTTTCTATTTCATCTAACAAGATAACCGAATAAGGTTTACGACGTACCGACTCGGTTAAGTAACCACCCTCTTCATACCCCACATAACCTGGAGGTGCTCCAATTAAACGAGCGATAGAGTGTTTTTCCATAAACTCCGACATATCAATTCTAATAAGCGCATCTTCGGTATCAAATAAAAATAAGGCTAAGTTTTTACAAAGCTCTGTTTTACCCACACCTGTTGGCCCTAAAAATAAGAATGATCCATTAGGTCGGTTAGGGTCAGAAAGCCCTGCTCTTGAGCGTCTTACTGAGCTTGATACCGCTTTAACAGCCTCAGATTGACCAATCACCTTATCATGTAACACCGATTCCATTTTAAGTAGTTTTTCCCGCTCACCCTCAAGCATTCTAGAGACCGGAACCCCTGTCCATTTTGAAACCACTTCGGCTATTTCATCTTCGGTGACTTTGTTTCTAAGCAATTGTGTTTCTGGCACTTCTTTTAAAGACGCTTCTTGCAGTTTTTTCTCAAACTCTGGGATAACACCATATTGCAATTCAGACATCCGTGTTAAATCGCCATTTCTACGGGCAACATCTAACTCTAAGCGCGCTTGTTCTAAATCACTTTTTACCTGTGTAGTGCCTTGTAGGGCTAATTTTTCGACTTTTAAAATCTCATCTAAATCAGCGTATTGTTTTTCTAACACCACAATATCTTCATCGAGTTTTTCTACTCGCTTACGGGTTTGCTCATCTTTATCTTTTTTAATGGCTTCTCGCTCAATTTTTAACTGAATTAACCGACGCTCTAAACGATCCATTTCTTCTGGTTTCGAATCAATCTCCATACGAATACGGCTTGCGGCTTCATCCACTAAATCAATCGCTTTGTCAGGCAGCTTTCTATCACTAATATAGCGAATCGCTAAACGGGTGGCGGCAATAATAGCTGAGTCGGTAATTTGTACCCCATGATGCACTTCGTAGCGCTCTTTTAAGCCCCGTAAAATGGCAATGGTATCTTCTTCGGTCGGCTCATCTACCAACACTTTTTGAAAGCGCCGCTCAAGGGCTGCATCTTTTTCAACATACTGACGATACT
>CBDUPS010000153.1:0-4821 GCA_965369155.1 uncultured Spongiibacteraceae bacterium | reverse complement strand
GGTCAACCACCTACAGAGTTTAATCCACCATTTAACCAATGGTTAGGTGGCGTGTTAAAACGTATCGATATTAATAATATTGTTGTAGAGCATACGATTCGCCATAACATGACGAACTCTGCGGGGCTTATTCATGGCGGCGTGGTAAGTAGTATTTTTGATGATGTGCTAGGTACTCTAGCCAATGCCCAAGGCAAAGACACCATCATGGTAACGGTTAATTTATATGTCGATTTTTTAGGTCCTGCAAAAAAAGATGACACTATCACCACGACAGGAACCATTGTTAAAAGTGGTAATCGGCTGGTTAACGTGGAAGGAGTAATGACACGATCAGACGGTGAGTTAATAGCCTCAGCCAAAGTAAACTTTATCGCCTCTAATATAAAAATTCCCTTTTAGTTTTATTGCGGGTTAGTTTTTTTATGGCCTACTTCCCCCAACATAAGAGATAATAAACGCTAATGAAAAAGGCTATTGGCTTGTTTAGTCTCTTTGCTTTTTTTAACTATCCTTTCTCATCTAAATGCGTATAATTCTCATTTCTAACAATGCCCTTAGGAAAACTTATGTTTCGTGGATTTCTAACCATACTTTTAATAAGTATATGTAGTATAAGCTTAGCAAGTGAAGTTAATGTATATTCTGCAAGAAAAGAGCAGCTCATTAAACCACTACTTATTCAGTTTTCTGAGCAAACAGGTATCACGGTTAATTTAATAACCGGTAATGCCGATGCTTTATTAAGCCGTCTACAAAGTGAAGGCAATCTTAGCCCTGCTGATGTTTTAATTACTACCGATGCAGGCCGCTTACACCGAGCCAAAGTTGCTGGTGTTTTACAGCCGATAAAATCAACTATCTTAAGAAAAAAAATCCCAGAACATTATCGTGATGTTGATAACCAGTGGTTTGGTTTATCTTTGCGCGCCCGCCCTATTTTTTACAACAAGGACACGGTTAACCCACAAACATTAAGCACCTATGAAGCACTCGCTGAACCCAACTTTAAAGGACAGGTTTGCATTCGCTCCTCCTCTAATATTTATAACCAATCGCTCATTGCATCTATGATTGCCGCAGACGGTGAAGAAGCCGCACTTAACTTTACCAAAGCCTTTGTAAAAAACTTTGCTCAACCCCCTAAAGGTGGCGATAGAGATCAAATAAAAGCGGTGGCTAATGGGGTTTGCGATATTGCTATTGCCAACACCTATTACTTTGGTGGTATGACACATAGCGAAAACCCTGCAGAAAAAGCCGCCACAGAAAAAGTAGCCATATTTTGGCCTAATCAAAACAACCGTGGTAGCCATGTTAATGTATCTGGTGCGGGGGTTGTCAAAACCGCACCTAATAAAAATAATGCCATTAAACTACTTGAGTTTTTAGTGAGTAACGATGCACAAACGTGGTACGCCGATGCTAACTATGAGTACCCTGTTGTTAAACATGCAAAAGCAAATGACGTATTACAATCTTGGGGTGAATTTAAAGCCGATAACATTAACTTAAGCCGTCTTGGTGAACTTAACGAAACAGCCGTTAAAATTATGGACCAAGCTGGTTGGAGGTAATGGGCAAGCTATATAAGCAGGCTCAACTGCTCCCTTGGCATCTATGGCCTCTGCTTATCATTATCCTTTTATTGCTGACTCCAGTGGTTGCTGTGGTCAGCAGTTTTTTATCAGACCCTGCCCCTAGTTGGCCACACTTAGTTGATACTGTTTTACTTGAATACAGCTTAAACTCTTTATATCTAGTGTTAGGCGTTGCCTTTGGTGTATTAACACTTGGGGTAAGTAGTGCATGGTTTATTGCCCGTTGTGATTTTTATGGCTGCAAAACATTTGAGTGGCTATTACTTTTACCCTTAGCCATGCCCGCTTATATCATTGCCTATACCTATACGGGGATACTCGATTTCTCCGGCCCCATACAAAGCCTGATTCGCTCTCAATTTAATGTAGGCTATGGTGATTATTATTTTCCTGAGACTCGTTCATTAGGCGGCGCTATCGTTATGATGTCGTTAGTGCTTTACCCTTATGTGTATTTATTAGCCCGTACCAGCTTTAAAAACCAGTCTTACAGCCTACATGATGCAGGCAAGATATTAGGGCTTAATACATGGCAATGCTTTTATCGTATCGCTCTACCTGTTGCTCGCCCTGCTATTGTTGCCGGTACAGCCCTTGCTTTAATGGAAACATTATCTGATTACGGCACGGTTCAATATTTTGGCGTGAGTGTTTTTAGCACCGGAATTTTTCGTACCTGGTTTGGGTTAGACGATCCATTAGCAGCCAGACAATTGGCTAGCGTATTATTATTTTTAGTATTCTCTTTATTGCTTTTAGAAAAACTGGCTAGAAAAAAAGCCCGTTACAGTAGCAACAGCCAACACGCTAAAACAAAACTTATTAGCCTAAGCCCTTATAAAAGCCTTGCTATAACCGCATGGTGTAGCCTTATTGTGTTGTTGGGGTTTTTATTACCCTTTATTCAATTATCTTATTGGGCATTATTTGAGGCAATCGACGGATTTAATCAAGAGTACATAACGCTACTTAAAAACAGCTTAAAACTTGCCGCTATTACCAGCATTATTACCGTGACACTGGCATTATTATTAAGCTACGGCAAAAGACTGTGGCCTAATAAATTGTTTAGTAGCGCCGTTTTTATGACCAGCTTAGGTTACGCCGTACCGGGGGTAATTATTGCCGTTGGTGTAATGGCACCCTTCTCTTGGCTTGACCACGCCATTCACAATGCATTAAAACCGTATCAAATAAATACCGGTTTACTTTTATCCGGCACGTTATTTATTGTTATTTTTGCCTATACGGTGCGATTTTTAGCGGTCGCCTTAGGTAACATTCAATCGGGTTTAGAAAACATTCACCCAAACCTAGATGACTCAGCCAAAAGCTTAGGCCTTAATCCGTGGCAAAGTATTTTTACCGTGCATATCCCTTTACTTCGCCCTGCGATTATTAGCGCGGCATTATTAGTGTTTGTTGATACCCTTAAAGAACTACCCGCCACCTTAGTATTACGCCCCTTTAACTTTAATACCCTTGCGGTAAAAAGTTATGAGTTAGCCAACGATGAGCAACTAGCTAATGCGGCACCTGCGGTTATTACTATTGTTCTTATTGGTTTAATACCGGTGATACTGCTTAATAAACTTATGCAAAACTCTAAAAGTCATTTATAAATTATGCCTAACCTTATTGTAAACAACATCAACGTAAACTTTGCTAAAACCCCAGTGTTACACAATGCGAGCTTTATCTTAGAGCATCAACAGGTAGCCTGTTTATTAGGTGAATCTGGCTGTGGAAAAACCACATTACTACGCACTATCGCCGGTCTTGAGAGGCCGCAATCTGGCACGGTAGATTTAAACGGCACCGTATTTAACAGCCCCACTATTTTTTTAGCTCCAGAGAAAAGACAATTGGGTTTTGTTTTTCAAGACTACGCGCTTTTTCCCCATTTAACTGTAGGGCAAAATATTGCATTCTCACTGGGTAAAAAAAATAAGGCCGAGCAGCAACAGATTGTTGCAGATATGGCCGCACTTGTTGAAATAAAAAACCATCTTAATAAATACCCTGAAGAACTTTCGGGTGGTCAGCAGCAACGAGTTGCTATCGCCCGTGCCTTAGCGGCTAAACCTAAATTACTTTTATTAGATGAACCCTTCTCTCACCTTGATGTGTACTTACGAGAAACACTTGCCCACGAGCTGCGCGAGCTAATAAAGCAGCAAGGCATTATGGCGTTAATGGTTACCCACGACCAGCAAGAGGCTTTTGCCTTTGCCGATAAAATAGGTGTGATGCACCAAGGTAAAATTGAGCAATGGGATAATGCGGACACCATTTACCAAAAACCAGCCACACCCTATGTAGCAAGCTTTATTGGTGAGGGCAGTTTAATACCTTTGCGTGAATGCCCGGCCATGATTAAACAGCAACTTAATATACAAAGTAACAATGGTATTGTATTGATTCGCCCTGAAGACTTAATACCTAACCAAAATGGCCCAATAAAAGCCGTTGTTAAACGTAAAGTGTATCGCGGAGCCTACTCATTAATTAGCGCTCAAATAGAAGGCTCAAATCAACTTGTGTATTTTTATAGCAAACAGCAAAAGCTTCAGTTAGGCAACATCGTTAATTTACAGTTAACCGACTTTAGTATTATTGAGCAAAAACGTTAAAACATTACACCAATAAAAAAACCGCGTACTCAAAACTAAGTAAACGGCTTTTTCCCTTTTAACTTCTTATCCCTTCGCCCCTTCGCCCCTTCGACAGGCTCAGGACGAACGGGGGTGATTTTTTTGACTGCACATCCTGAAGGTCACCCTTCGACGAGCTCAGGGCGAACGGGGTAAAATATAAATACCACCATTCCTACTCACTACCGCTGATCCCAGCCCTGAGTTTACCGAAGGGTCGAAGGACGCTTGCAGCCCTTCGACAGGCTCAGGGTGAACGGTATTTCTTTACGTATTCCAAAGCTCTCCGTTCATCCTGAGCCTTCGCTGCGCGAAGAGTCGAAGGAAGGGCTAACGGATTAAAAGCTACACTACTTGTACGGTAATGCCCTGCTCTATTAATAAACTCGCGCTACCTGAGTCGTAAGCATCAAAAGTCACCCCATCAACTAACTGGCTACCATTGGCTGCCCAGTTATCGGCTGAGGCTAAGTTAACCGTATCAGCACCATCACCTAATACCGATAAATTACTGTTATCAGTTGTGGTTAATACATCGCTTAAAGTTAATGTAAGTGTATTAGAGG
>CBDUPS010000152.1:0-4833 GCA_965369155.1 uncultured Spongiibacteraceae bacterium | reverse complement strand
TAGTGGGATTTGTTTGTTCTGTTGTGGTGGCAAAGCCTGCTGCAAGCCATGCATGAATGCCGCCATTTAAATAGGAAAAATTAGCATGCCCCATAATATCGAGGGTCCATAAAAGTCTTGCAGCCCAACCACCGCCCTCATCATCATAGGCAATAACATGATGATTATCTAAAAGTCCTAATTGGGAGAATAGTTGGCTTAGTGTTTCGTTGTTAGGGAGTTTTCCAACGGCAGGCTTTTCCCCCGATAAAAGTTTTTTAAAGTCTAAATGAATTGCCCCAGGGATATGATTTTTTTGGTAGGTGCTTTCAGAGCTTAAATCGACGATAAGAATATTATTGCGATCCGTTAGGTTGTGTAATGCGTCGACTTCTAACAAAAGAGGTAAAGTAGGCATAAAAAATTCCATCATATGTGCTTGTGTATTTTTGGCGCTATTGTAATAGATTGTTTCAGGGACTTCAGCTTTAATAAAAAGACAGGTTTTTTATTCAAAGCTGTTAAAAATATCTCGATAGCTTTGGTAGCGCTCAGGGTAGACGGTTTCATTTTTGACCGCCTGTTCAATGGCACAGCCGGCTTCATTTTGATGTAGGCAATTTCGAAATTTACATTGACCTAAATAGGGTTTCATTTCTTTAAAGCCGTAAGCCAGGTCATCTGCTGATAAAGCATCTAATCCAAATTCACGGATACCAGGGGAGTCGATAATTTCGCCACCTTCGGGGAGGTGAAGTAGCTGAGCGGCTGTGGTGGTGTGTGTGCCTTTGGCTTTACCTTTCGATAACTCACCAACTTTAAGTGCCGCATCAGGCAGCAATCTGTTGATAAGGGAAGACTTGCCCACCCCAGATTGCCCAACAAAAATACTTATCTTGTCTTTTAATTGGTTTGTTAAAAGTTGCGTTCCTTCCTGAGCGATTGATGAAGCCTCTATAACGGAGTAACCAAGTTTTTGGTAAATAGCGAGCATAGAGTTTATTTTGCTCTCTAATGCTTTATCTTTGTGTAATAGGTCTGTTTTATTCATCACGATAATAGGGGTAAAGTGATTAATTTCTGCGGCGACTAAATAACGGTCAATTAAGTTGGCAAAAGGCTCAGGCTCAGGGGCAATAACAATAATAAGTTGGTCTATGTTAGCGGCAATCAGCTTATTACCGCCGTGAGGATCTTGGCGGGACAACAATGAATGACGCGGTAGTAGTGAGGTAACAATACCGGTTGTGTCGGTGCCGCTTGTATCGGCAGCCCGCCAAGTGACATGATCACCAGTTACGAGTGCCTCAACATTACCTCTTACATGGCAGCGCTGTGTTATAGGTTCAGCACTATCCATTTTTTCGATAACAACCTGTTGGCCAAAGTGGGTAATGATGCGGCCTGTTTGCTCAATACCAAGACCTGCTTCATCAAAGCTTAACGCTTGCATTTGGGTGGTTTGTGCAGATTTACTCTTTTGCGACTTTTTAATTCGCAAGATTTGCTGCTGAGTCAGTCTTTTTTTTGCCATACCGTCGTTTTATACAGAGCCTTGGATTATAAACTGTTACAATTTTACAAAATGTTATTCATTAGTAGGAGCTTTTATGAAAAACAATATGAATTTAATTTGGATCGATTTAGAAATGACCGGTCTTGAGCCCGCGACAGATGTCATTATCGAAATTGCTACCATTGTGACTGATAGCGAGTTAAATATTTTAGCCGAAGGGCCAGTGTATGCGATAAAACAATCTGACGCCAAGTTAGATGCGATGGATGAGTGGAATACCACTCAGCACGGTGGCTCAGGTTTAACTCAACGAGTTAAAGAGAGCACCATTAGTACCGCGCAGGCTGAAAAAGACACCATAGCGTTTTTACAGCAGTTTATTGATAAAGGCATCTCTCCTATATGCGGCAATTCAGTTCACCAAGATCGCCGTTTTTTAAATAAGTATATGCCTGAGTTAGAGGCATTTTTTCATTATCGTAATCTTGATGTGTCTACATTAAAAGAGCTTGCCAGGCGATGGAAGCCAGAGGTATTAGAAGGTTTTACAAAAAGTGGGGCGCATTTGGCTTTAGATGATATTCGTGATTCTATTAATGAGATGAAATATTACCGTAAAAAAATCATGTCAATTTAATCGCTATCGAGTCCAGTCATTAATCATAAAGCCGATACCAACACGGGTGGTGGATTCATCGTAATCAATAAGGCTTTCTCCGTAGCCATTAAACAGTAGCATGTATAAGCGGATACGGTTATTAATCGGAAATGAATAATCAATTTGTACTGCGCCTTTATTATCTTTTCTAAGATTATTACGTAGCAGTAGGCTGGCTTTGGCATCATTCGCCCAAGTGTATGTGGTGGTGAATTCACCGTAACCTAAATACTTTTCAATATCAGGGTTGTCATCACCATCTACCGAAAGTGGGTGTCTTTTTTGTTTTTCAGGAATACGCCACCACGGTTTTATACTAAAGTCGAAATTTCCCTTTGAGAATAAAAACTCACTATAAACTCTATTCCAACTACGAGATAAATTAACCCCGCGTCCATTAGATTGATGGTTAAGCCCTAATCGTATAATGGGCTTATCAATGGGTAAGGCTGGTAGGGAAATATTTTTCTCCAGCCAAATTTCTGGCTCATAATTAGATTCTCTAAAAGGATTAGAGTTGCTGCTATTTAATGCCTGCCAAAAGGATGTTTGAGAATACCCAAAGTAAAGGTCGGTGGAGCTATTAAGTATTCCGTCCCATATTTTTGATTTAATGCTTATCTGAAATTTTATTTCTTGATGGGAGACATCATCAATAGTGCTATAGACCTTATTATTAGGGTGGGTGTAATGAGAATAAATAACATAAGAGTTTTTGTAAGGTAATAACGAAAACACATCATCATATTTATTATGGGGCTTTTCTGGGGTTACTGTTTTTTTTTCCTCAGAGGTGGCGATGGTTGTGCTATTTGTTTTGACCGACATATAGGGTGTGCAGCTTTTTTTTATCTCGCCAATGGTCAACTCATCAGAGGCCGCACTGATAGCATTAACTAAGCACTGCTCATACTCCATGGCATAAGTGGCACTAGATAAATGCAATAGAGCAAGAGCGATAAGCGCTCTATATATTTTTTTATGCGGTTTTTTATTATTCATTAACAGAGGGTTTTTTTTGTAATTCGAGGATATACACATAACCAAAAATAAACGTTAAAAAGTAGCCTTCAATAATATTTTCATGGTGTTCATTTAATGTAGAGGTAAAAATTAAACATTCTGAAATATGGGCAATAATTAAAAACACACCCAAGCCGTAAAGATAAGGTGCAGCAAATCCAAAAGGGATGGCAACATTACAGGCGCAAACCATCCAGGCAAAAACGGTAATAACTTTTCCTAAGGCTAAAGACACGGGTTAGTCTCCTCTTTTTTATGTAATGTATTTAAATGAAGTATAAAGTGCTTTTTATTATTAAGGGGTTAATTTTAATGTAGGTTCTTGTAGTGCCCATTGCTGTTCTCGTAACTCCCCAATATGTTGAGCCCAATAGTGGGGGGTATTAAACCAAGGGAAGCTTAATGGAAAGGCAGGATCTTGCCAACGCAGAGCAAGCCAAGCGGCGTACTGCATCATGCGTAATGTTCGATAGGTTTCAATTAAGGATAACTCTTGTAAGTTAAAGGTATGAAAGTGCTCGTAACCGGCAAGTATCTCTTCCATCTGTAATGTTTGTTGCTGCCTATCGCCTGAGAGCAGCATCCATAAATCTTGAATGGCCGGGCCTGTGCGAGTGTCATCAAAGTCGACTAAGTTAGGCTTATCATCACGCCATAAAATATTTCCCGGATGAAAGTCACCATGTATAGGAAACTGATGCAAAGCGGGAGCATTGCTTAGTTTTTGCTCCATCAGTTTTATTAACTCTTTAGCAATGCTGTTATAAGCCTCTTTTAAATCGCTGGGGATAAACTCACTAATAATTTTGGCGCTATCGGCACCGTAAGATTGTAGGGTGATTTGTGGGCGATACTGAAAAGTCATGTTTTGCGTTAAACCATGAAACTGGCCCAATACTTTACCTAGCTCGTATAAAGTATCGAAGTTATCTAGCTCTGGTGGGTGTCCTCCACGACGGGGAAACAATGCAAAGTGAAAGCCCTGGAAGGAATGTAACGATTGTTGATTAAAAACAAGTGGCGCAACCACGGGTAGTTCTTTGCCTTGTAAAAGCTGCGTTAATTGATGCTCTTCTATTATTTGCTCTTTGCTCCAGCGCTCAGGTCGATAGAATTTTGCAATCACAGGTTCTTTATCTTCTAGCCCTACTTGGTAAACGCGATTCTCATAGCTATTAAGTGGAAATAAACGTCCGTCCGTAAAAACACCCAAAGATTCTACAGCTTGCAAAATCAGGTCGGGGGATAGCTTTTGGTAGGGGTGCGACATAGATTTCTCATTTAGCATAAAAGAAATCAGTATAAATGAGTTTGGGATAGATTAAATCGTTGATGAGGAGAACTGTGCTTTTCGTAAGGCTACTTGTTAGCAGAATACAAAAATATATCCCGTACAAGGGGTATTGCTGCATAGTGCGGGGCAATAGCGTTTTTACTACTGAGCTAAACGAAGGTGGCGCTTAAATGGCATTTACTTTTATCTGGGCTATATAAAAAGGAGCTTTTAAGGCAATAAAGCTAGGGAATTGCCCGTAATTGGTCTGCGCCTTAAAAATAAAGCGAAATAGATGCTTTTTACATTGACCAAAGCTATGTCGATCCCTATAATTGCCCGTCCTGATTTGGGGTGTTTGTTTTCTTAAATTAGGTTCTGGTG
>CBDUPS010000151.1:0-4839 GCA_965369155.1 uncultured Spongiibacteraceae bacterium | reverse complement strand
CCTGCTATTTGCTAACTGAGTTAAACTATTGCCATTATTTATTGTTGCATCAAAATCCTTTGCAACAGAAGAAACCTGTGTAAATGCAGCAACAGCCAAACAATGGCTGCAGCAAAATCTACCAACGGATACCAACCATTTATTACACTTTATTGCCGTCACCGCCAACGAAGACCAAGCAAAAAAAGAAGGCTATTTAGATAACCATATTTTACCTATGTGGGATGGTGTTGGCGGGCGTTTTTCTCTTTGGTACAATGTGGGTTTTATTTCCATGGTGGCATTAGGAGAGCAGCATTTTTCTGATTTGCTCAAAGGTGCCAGACAACTCGACCAGCATTTTCAATCGGCACCTTGGGAGAAAAATCTTCCGGTTATCCTTGCCTTGCTCAGTATTTGGTATCGCATAGGTTGGCAGTGCCAGTCTCAAGCCATACTGCCTTACCATCATTTATTAAAGTTATTACCTGAATACCTGCAGCAATTAATTATGGAGAGTAATGGTAAATCAGTACAGGTTGATGGCTCGCCCATCGACATGCTTACCTCTTCTGTTATTTGGGGCACCGAGGGCACTAATGGCCAGCACTCGTTCCACCAAATGCTACACCAAGGTAGCCAGTTTATTCCTGTCGATTTTTTATTAGCTTGTCGCGGAGGAGAGAACGAACTGCCTGAACATCAACAAAGGCTTATTGCCAATTGTTTAGCTCAAGCCCAAGGCTTAATGGAGGGCAAAAAAGCCGCTGATTCCAGTACATTAGCCAAGCATAAAGCTATGCCAGGCAACCGCCCCAGTTCGTTACTCTTGTTTGATGAGCTTACCCCAGCCACCCTCGGAGAATTACTCGCTTTATACGAGCATCGCACCTTCGCCGAGGGAGTAATGCTCAATATTAATTCGTTTGATCAATGGGGAGTGGAGCTAGGGAAAAGCTTAAGTAAAAATATTCTTGCCTCATTGCAGCAAGAAGATGCCACGCTAACTGACCCTTCAACCGAAGCCGCTGTGAATATCATCAAACAAAAGCGGCTTAAGTAAAAAGCGCTTACTTTATATATTCATTCTTGTAACAATAATCGGTAGCCTGAACAAAGCCTTCAATGCTACCGCAATCAAAACGCTTACCTTCAAACTGACAAGCAATCACGCGGCCTTGTTGAGCCAATACTTTTAAAGCATCCGTTAATTGTATTTCGCCGCCTTTCCCTGGGGGAGTACGGCGCAGAATATCAAAAATTTCAGGCTGCAAAATATAGCGGCCAATCACTGCTAAATTAGAGGGTGCTTTATCAGCTGCGGGTTTCTCAACCATATCTAAAACTTTGAACTCGCCATCACCTAAAGCTTCTGGGGTTATTACTCCATACTTCTCGACTTCATCTGCAGGCACTTCTTGTACTGCAACTACGCTGCACTGATGCTTTTCGTAAAGACTAACAAGCTGCCTTAAAACACCATTATCACCGTTTAAACATAAGTCATCTGATAACACTACACCAAAAGGCTCATGCCCTATGAGTTTCTCTCCCGTTAAAATTGCGTGCCCTAAACCCTTCATCTCCCGCTGGCGGGTAAATGAAAAGTCGGCTTGTTCTAAAACATAACGGATACCTGCAAGATATTGCTCTTTTGAAGTGCCTGATATTTGATGTTCGAGCTCATAGCTAATATCAAAGTAATCCGCTATCGCTCTCTTACCTCTACCGGTAACAAAAGCCATGTGATTCATACCTGCATTAATGGCTTCTTCTACCCCATAATGCACCAAAGGCTTATTAACAATGGGTAGCATCTCTTTAGGCATTGATTTAGTTGCTGGTAAAAAGCGCGTACCGTAACCGGCAACCGGAAACAAACATTTTTTGATCATTTTTTTCTCATTATTATTAATTGTTATCGTCCATAATTATCTTCGAGGCGAATAATATCATCTTCTCCTAGATAAGAGCCGGTTTGCACCTCAATAATTTCTAATGTTTTTTGGGATAAATTCGATAGCCTATGCTGTGTATGCTGCGGAATATACGTTGACTGATCTTCTTTTAATATAAACTCTTGGTCACCACACACCACTTGAGCCTCACCTTTAACAACAATCCAATGCTCTGAGCGATGCTTATGCAATTGCAACGACAATGACTGCCCAGGATTCACAATAATGCGTTTAACTTGAAAGTATTCTGAAATAACTAACGACTCATAAGAGCCCCAAGGCCGAAACACTTGTCGATGGTTTATTATTTCATCACGTTGTGAGTTTTTTAAATGCTCAACAATAGCTTTTACACCCTGCACTTGGTTTTTATTGGTTACCAAAACAGCATCCGAGGTTTCAACCACCACAACATCTTCAACACCTAAAACAGCCACCAATCGAGATTCACCTCGAATGTAGCTATTTTTAACGCTTTCAGTCACTACATCGCCACGGATAACATTGCCATCTTTATCCTGTTGTTGGTTTTGCCATAACGCCGTCCAAGAGCCCACATCACTCCAACCCGCATCTAAGGGGATAACGACCGCTTTTTGCGTTCTCTCCATTAAGGCATAATCGACCGAATCTGAGGGACACTGCAAAAAAGCCTCTGCATTAATTCGAATAAAGTCCATATCATAAGTAGCTTCATTTATCGCCTTAGAACAGCAGCGCACTATTTCAGGCGCATATTTTTCTAACTCTTGAATAAACTGCGCCGCCTTAAATAAAAACTTACCACTATTCCAATAATAATTGCCATCCTCTACAAAAGCGTCTGCTCGTTGCTGATTAGGCTTTTCGATAAACTCATTAATTTGATAGACACCACTGTCAGACAGCTGCTCTCCTGCCTTAATATAACCGTAACCGGTTTCACCGTGGGTTGGGGTAACACCGAATGTAACGAGAGAGCCCTGATCTGCAGCAGTTCTGGCTACCTCAATAGCCTCGTGTAACGTTTCAATAGAACCGATCACATGATCCGCCGGCAAAATCAGCAGGTTAGCGTCACTATCTTTTTGTAAGGCGTGTAATGCCGCTAATGCAACGGCCGGAGCCGTATTACGTCCTTCAGGCTCTAATAAAATTTCGCCGTTAGTAAAGCCGGCTATCCGCAATTGCTCTGCGGCTAAAAATCGATGCGCTTCGTTACAAATAACAATGGGAGCCCCTAGGTCTTTTATGCCTGTGAGCCTCTTTAACGTCTCATGCAACATAGAGTCGTCTTTATCAACCAAAGGCAAAAACTGCTTTGGATATAAGTTCCGTGAAATAGGCCATAATCGGCTGCCCACGCCCCCAGAAAGAATAACGGGTATTAACATAAAAAAACCAAGGTAGGATGGTATATTGATATCAGCCCTGTATTATACCGAATCTGGCTAAGGAATTTCAGTAGACATGGTGAAACTAACCGCTAAAATGATGTCCTTTATTTGTTATCATTCTGTAAGCATTGCCAAACTTTATGGCATTGCACTAAAAAGAACACAAAAACCACCTAGGAGTACCAATGACCGTATCATCATTTTCTGACCAGAATAGTTTTAACAAAGAGGAGCTGGTCGACTGCGGTATGGGGAAGCTCTTTGGCCCAGGTAACGCTCAGCTGCCAATCGATAATATGCTGATGCTAGATCGTATTACCAAAATAACGAAAGACGGTGGCCTTTACGGCAAAGGGGAAATTATTGCTGAACTTGATGTTCATCCCGACCTCTGGTTTTTTCATTGCCACTTTCCCGGTGACCCAGTTATGCCTGGCTGCTTAGGCCTTGATGCCATGTGGCAGTTAGTTGGTTTTTTCTTAGGCTGGAAAGGTAACCCAGGAAGAGGCCGTGCGTTAGGTGCAGGAGAAATAAAATTTACCGATCAAGTTCTTCCATCGGCAAAGCTGGTCACCTACCATTTAAAGAGAGTTATTGAGCGTAAACTCGTTATGGGGATCGCTGATGGCTCTGTTTTTGTAGACGGAAAAGAAATTTATACTGCTAGCGATTTACGAGTTGGACTTTTCCAAGCAGAATCAACTGAATAACCCCAAAACTCAATTAGAAAAATGTCAAATCAGAGGCCATCCATATGAAACGCGTTGTAGTAACTGGTTTGGGAATTATTTCCTGCATAGGTAATGACACCCAATCTGTACTTAAATCATTAAAAGACGGAACATCTGGTATCAGCTTTAACCAAAGCTACCAAGAAATGGGGTTAAGAAGCCACATTTCTGGCTCGGTAAATATTGACCTAAAAGAGGCCATTGATCGTAAAATACTACGATTTATGGGCCCGGCCTCAGCTTACGCCTATCTATCGATGCAACAAGCTATTACTGATGCCAACCTCACTGAAGACATGGTATCTAACGAACGTACTGGGATTATTGCCGGCTCCGGTGGTGCATCATCCGCCAATCAAGTAGAGGCCTGCGATATTCTAAAAGAAAAAGGTATTCGCCGAGTAGGTCCTTATCGTGTTACTCAAGTGATGGGTAGCACTGTTTCGGCCTGCCTTGCCACCCCCTTTAAAATTAAAGGAGTTAATTACTCCATATCTTCAGCCTGTGCTACCAGTGCCCACTGCATTGGTAATGCTTACGAGCAAATACAAATGGGCAAGCAAGACATCGTGTTTGCCGGTGGTGGTGAAGAAGAGCACTGGACCTTAAGCTGTTTGTTTGATGCGATGGGCGCTCTATCAACCAAATACAACGAAACCCCCACCACCGCCTCTCGCGCCTATGATGCAGACAGAGATGGCTTTGTTATTGCAGGTGGTGGCGCCATGCTCGTGTTAGAAGAACTTGAGCACGCCCTTAAACGAGGCGCAAAGATCTATGGTGAAGTTGTCGGCT
>CBDUPS010000150.1:0-4908 GCA_965369155.1 uncultured Spongiibacteraceae bacterium | reverse complement strand
GAAAAACAATCAGAGTCTAATGCTATGTGGGCATTATCCTCTAAACAACCATTTTCACCCCATTTAAACGCAGGGGCAGGTGGCTTCTTTGCTCCGATTATTCGTGAATATATGCGTCGCTCGAATGCCCCTAAAGAAGTGGGTTGTCAGGTGGCATTTAAAGATCGTACTCATGCATTAAGTAATCCCCATGCACATATACAAGATGCCCCTAATTTAGAAGAGTATTTAGCCTCTCCTATGTTGTGGGATCCTATTCGTTTCTCAGAAGTATGCCCATCATCAGATGGTGCCTGTGCGATGGTGATAGCAAATGAAGATTTAGCAAAAAAATCGCCTAATCCTCCAGCGTGGATTCATGGAACCTCTATGCGCTCTGAACCAACCATGTATCCGTGGCGTGAAGAGGTAAATCCGCAAGCGGGCATCGATTGCGCTAAAGATGTTTACGCGCAAGCGGGAATCACTAACCCATTAAAAGAAATTGATATGGCCGAAGTGTATGTACCATTTTCTTGGTATGAGCCTATGTGGTTAGAAAACTTAGGTTTCGCTGAAGAAGGTCAAGGCTGGAAGCTTACTCTTGATGGAACGACATCCCGTGACCAAGGCGGTAGCACTCCGTGGAATTGCTCTGGTGGTGTACTTTCTTCTAACCCGATTGGGGCATCAGGCATGATTCGTTTTGCTGAAGCTGCTTTGCAAGTAAGGGGAATGGCTGAAGGTCGTCAGGTGGAAAATTGTAAAACAGCGATAGGTCATGCTTATGGTGGTGGTGCACAATTTTTCGCTATGTGGGTGGTTCGTTCCGAAAAACCATAAATTTTCACTAAAATGAGCTTAATTTAATTACTAGCTCTCGAAAAAACTGGCTAGCCAAGGCATAATTCACGGCTAGTCAGTTTTTTTAGTTATAACAATAAGAGAATCATATTATGAGTAGTACTTTTAACATTGCAGATCTTTTTGAAATGGTCGTAGATCAAAACCTTGATAATGAGCAACCAGCACTTATCTGTGGTGATTACCGTGCTACTTATTCACAGTTAGAAGAACGCTCAAATCAGGTAGCTCATTTTTTAAAGGCGAAGGGTATTAAAGCTGGAGATCACGTTGGCCTTTATATGTACAACTGTGGTGAGTACCTTGAGGCAATGTTAGGTTGCTTTAAAATTCGTGCGGTGCCTATTAATGTGAATTACCGTTATACCGGTGATGAGCTATCTTATATTTTTGAAAACTCTGATATGGCCGCGTGTATTCATGGGCAAGAATTTATTCCTGCTATTGAGCAAGTAAAAGATAAAACGCCAAAATTAAAATTATTTGTTTCATTAGATGATGCTAGCGGGGAAGACTTAGCACGTATTGGTGCAGTGAATTATAAAGAAGCATTAGAAGGCGGTTATTCTACAGAACGTGATTTTTCTGATCGCTCTGATGATGATTTGTTTATTTTATATACAGGTGGTACAACAGGTATGCCTAAAGGGGTTATGTGGCCCCATAAAAATGTATTTATGGCGGCGATGGGCGGTGGTGGACACTTCTCGGGCACAGGCCCCTGTGAAAAACCAGAAGATATAAAAGAAAGAAGCCGCTGCGGTTTATCGGGTATTGCTTTGGCTCCATTAATGCACGGTGCCTCTTGGTGGTTTGCTTGCATTATGTTGCTGGCAGGAAACAAGCTAGTATTAAACCCTAATCGCTCACTTAAAGGTGAAGACGTATGGGACATCGTTGAAAAAGAAAAGCTACAATTAGTGCAGATTGTTGGTGATGCGATGGCAATTCCGCTATTAGATGCTCTTAATGAAAACCCGGATCGCTGGGATTTAAGTAGTGTTTTCAATATTGGTTCAGGTGGTGCAGTGTTCTCTGAATCTAAGCAAAATGAATTTAAAGAGAAATTTCCTAACTGTTTTATTACTAATGCGTTTGGTTCGTCTGAGTCGGGACAAATGGGTTCTGATAGTGGTAATAAAAATGCGGATAACGCAGGTTTAGGTAATGTAGTTAAGTCACCATTTATGGATGTCATTATTGATAACGAAGGTGAGCCTCGTCGTCATGCCAAGCCCGGTGAAACCGGTATTTTTTCTCGTTCAGGTTATATCCCAAGAGGCTATTACAATGATCCTGAAAAAACGGCAAAAACATTTGTAGAGGTTGATGGAAAAACCTGGCTTCTTACAGGTGATGCAGCAAAATTAGAGGACGATGGTTTGTCCATGACTATCTATGGGCGCGGCTCTAACTGTATTAACTCAGGAGGGGAGAAAATATTCCCCGAAGAAGTAGAGCAAGCTCTTAAAGCTCACCCAGACATTTACGATACTTTGGTAGTGGCAACACCGAGCGAGCGTTGGGGTAGTCAGGTAACCGCAGTTGTGTCTGTGCGTAAAGGTAAAAAAATAACCTTAGAAGATGTACAAGAAGAAGCGCGCAAACATATTGCAGGGTACAAGGTGCCAAGGCAGTTACATATTGCGGAAGAGATAGCCAGATTGCCTAATGGTAAGCCGGACTATAAATGGGCTAAGCAATATGCCTTAGATGGAAAAGGTTTGGTGGGTTAAAGCTAACCCGTTAGAGTTTAAAAGCCCAGTTTATTAGCTGGGCTTTTTTATGGGAGATTATCCAAACCTTGTAATAAATAGGCGGGACTACTAAATACTCTGGCTACTAACTGGGCTTGTCGTTTAGTGCCTGTTTTAGTAAACAGCGATTTTAAGTAACCCCTAAGTGTATGAACCGATTTGTGCTGATCTTTTGCAATTTGCTCTAGTGATAATCCTTCAGCAATGGCAAAGCATAATTCGGCCTCTGATTTTGTAAGATTAAACAGTAGGCGTAATACTTCTTTTGATGGGGTATGGGTTATTTCGGGTAAATAAAATAATACTATTACGCTAGGCTCTTTTTCATTGTCTTGGCTATGAATAATAGGTCGAGTCATTATGGTAAGTGGGGGAAGGTTCTCCCTAACTAAAGTAATAGGGCTAGAAAAACTTTTAATAGATGGGCCGTTTATTTTTAGCGGGGCCGTCATGGCCTCTTGTATGCAATGATGCAAAAAGCGGTTTGTCCCTGAGTCACTCGTTATTTGTAAGTGGTTATTGTCATTAACGGTAATAGGTATTGTGCTATCGTCAATGAGTTCTTTAGCAGCTTTATTGGCTTGGCTAATAAACCCTGCACTATTAATTACAATAATTGCGGTTTGAAAGAAGTCTAGCTCATTAACAAGTTTTGATTTCTTACTTCTAAAGTGTTGTAACTCGTAATAGATATTTAGCGCCTGTTTTATTTGAGGCAGCAATGCGTTGAGCTCATCTAATAACTCGTTGCTATATTGCTCGCCATCACCTTTAAATAAATGAAGCGCTACATTGTAATTATCTAGTACTGGTATAGAAGCGGAAATACTATAAAAAAGATTTTGTGGGCGAGCCCATTCATCCCAAAACGGGTGTTGGCGCTCTTGCTCGGTTAAATGACGCTGGCTACAAATAAACTTATTCAGTGTTTTGTTTTTTATTAGAGGGTACTGGCCCTTATAAAAGGTAGAGGCGGTGTCGCAAGTGGAGTGATGTAGCTGAGAAATAATGCTGTCTGAGGCTTGGTGAGTGGTGATAAGCCAAATATTAGAGCTGTTTGTAACATTACACAGTTTATTTAAAAAATTAAGCCAACCGTCCGTACTTTGGGTTGCTGAGTACAGTGTCTGCAGTAAATCAAAAATAACTGACTTTTCCATTATGTAAACAACATCCTTATTTTTATTGAGGATAATACATTTTTTCTTAATATAGCACTAATCGCTTATTAAGGGCATAAGGGCAGCTAATTAAATGTGAACTGGTTAACTACCCCTATTTGGGGGGGGTTAATGTTTTCTTATAAGGAACAGAATGCGAATTATTTTTAATGTCGCACAAAACCGTATAAGGATTTCTTAAAATGTCCCATTCAGCAGGAACTATCAACAACGTACCAGCAGCTGTTAATGATACAACGCCTATTATAACAGGTACGATGGATGCAACAGGTGGCGGTGGCCTTGTTTTAGTGAGTTTAGAGATTTATGCGGAAGATGGTACAACACTTTTGCACACAATTAGCTCAAATGTCGCCTCACCTGATACAGGCTGGGCTATCTCTGGTAATAGTTGGTCAGTTGATTTAGGGGCATTAGGCTCGCCTATATCCTTAGCACAAGGCAATTACCACCTACATTTAATCACCCAAGACTCCTTAAGCGATACCGCTACGTATAACCCGGCAGGGGTTGATTTAACCGTTGATACTTCCACTTTTGTTACAGGGTTAGATTTAGCCGCCTCAAGTGATACAGGCTTTAGTTACAACAGTACAGGATTGTTAAGAGATATTACGGCAACAGGGGCTTTAAATACTGATAACCACACTAAAGATAATACACCCACATTACAGGGTGCAGCAGGTTCTGCAGAGGCAGGGGCTGTATTAACATTCTCCAGTAGCCTAGATGGCGCATTAAATGGTAGTGCCACCGTTAATGGTGACGGCAGTTGGTCTTATACGGTTCCTAACGTGTCTAAATTATCTAATGGTGTCCATGATATAACCGTAACGGTCACTGATGCAGCGGGTAACACTGATACTGATTCGTTGAGTATAAATATAGATACGGATACTCCGTATATTGTTGCTACTAATCTGAGTGCCGGCCAAGATACAGGTGCTATAGATGGTGATTTCTTTACCCAGTATAACGGCGATGACGTAGTGTTACATGGGGAAATGGAAGCAGGCCTACAAACTTATGAAATAGGTTTTTATTGGCAAGATTATGTCGGCTATAACAATCAAACGGGGATGGATGGTGAGGTGCTTGATGGTGGTAAGCAGTTTCGAGGGCTTGAT
>CBDUPS010000149.1:0-4910 GCA_965369155.1 uncultured Spongiibacteraceae bacterium | reverse complement strand
GTATTGGCCGTAACCACGAAGAGCTACAATGGGATCTTAATTACCTAATGCAACTGTGGACGTCTATTAAAGAAGCCGATGCCCAACGCCCTGCCCCTTTCTTGGTATATCAAGAAAGTAACGTCATTATTCGCACTATTCGTGACTACCTACGCCAAGATATTGGCGAAGTGTTAATCGATACGCCCAAAGCTTACGAAGAAGCGATTAACTTTGTACGTCTTACCATGCCTCGCTGGGAAAGCCGTATAAAGCTCTATCAAGACCCTGTGGCATTATTTAACCGTTATCAAGTAGAAAGCCAAATAGAAAGTGCGTTTCAACGCGAAGTTCAACTTCCCTCTGGTGGCTCTATTGTAATCGACCCCACCGAAGCCATGATCTCTATTGATATCAACTCTGCCCGTGCAACTAAAGGCAGCGATATCGAAGAAACCGCCACAAACACCAACCTTGAAGCCGCCGATGAAATTGCCCGTCAACTTCGCTTACGGGATATGGGCGGTTTAGTGGTTATCGACTTTATCGATATGTATGAAAACCGTAACCAACGTGCGGTAGAAAACCGTATGCGTGAGGCATTAGAAAGCGATCGTGCTCGAGTTCAGGTAGGCCGTATCTCACGCTTTGGGCTATTGGAGATGTCGCGTCAACGACTACGTCCGTCGCTTGATGAAACCAGTGCTACTGTTTGCCCTCGTTGTAATGGCCAAGGCACTATTCGTGATACAAAATCACTGGCCCTATCATTACTACGCCTTATTCGTGAAGAGGCCAGTAAAAACCGTACTAGTGAAATTCGTATTATCGTTCCTGTTTCTGTTGCTACTTATCTTCTTAATGAAAAACGTAACGACATCGTGAAGATTGAGCAATTCCATAAAGTTCGGACACTCATTATTCCTAATCCATCAATGGAAACACCTCATTTTGAAGTACAACGCTTCAGAGATGACTCCACAGAAGCCCAACAACAAGAAATTAGCCACCAAATTGAATTAGAAACCCCTGAGGAAGAATCACATTTCCTTGAAACCAATGCAGCCCCAAGACAAGAAGCTGCAGTTCAAGCAGTAAAACCGACAGCACCTATACCGGTTGCCACTACTGTGGATGACAAAAGAGAAGTGGTTGTCGTTGAACAAAAACCCCAAATTGGTGTTTTACGACGGGCATGGAACTTTCTTTTTGCTGATGAGCCCGCTGAAGTAGAAGTTGCGCCTCAACCAAAGAAAAAAACCAGCTCAACCGCTAAAAAAACAAACAGCAATGGCAATGCTAACCGCAAACAGGGTAATCAGAACGGCCCACGTAAAAGAGCCAACAACAAGAGCAACAACAAATCTGATGCTTCACCAGAGATAAAAGATAAAAACACCAATAAAGATAAAGACAACTCCTCTTCTGATAGCAATGAGAACAAGAAGAATCAACCGCGTAAACGCCCTGATGGCAAAGCTCCACGTCAACAGTCTACTCGCACCCGAGGTGGTCAACGTAGTGAAAAAGCTCAAGAAGCTCAGGCTGTCAGTAATGAAAAAAGCACCACCACGCAAAATAATGCTCCGGTAGAAAGTTCGACAACTCCTGAGGCATCGGCGGCTAAAAGTGCAGCAAAACCATCTACAACTGCAAAAAACGCACCTCAAGACAAGTCTAACCAACCAGCAAAACAAGCCACAGAGAAAAGTGCAAACGCTACTGCTGCTAAAAAAGAAGTAAAAGCCGCTCCACAAACCGCTGAGAAATCAGAAAAAGCTGTATCAGAGAAGCCTGCTGCTAACATAGACAAAACCGATAAAAAGCCGGTACAGAAAAAAGACTCTAGCACTGCTGCCGAGAAAAAATCGGTAGAAAAAGCCCCTGTTAAAAAAGCCGTGGTTAAGGTTGAAAAAGCACCCGAAGCAGAAGCACCCAAGGCCGTTATTCTGAAGAAAAAACCCAAAGGCCGAGCAGCTAATGACCCAAGAGAAAAGCCTAATACGGTTGAGCATGTCGACATTAAAACTGAAAAAGGCCTTCCAAAAAATGACGCTCCATTGGTGATACCAACTCCACAGCGTCCAAAACCACCTAGAGCGATAAATGACCCTAGGTTAATTGGCTCAATAGCGGCTAATAGTGCAAGTAATGAAGCACAAGAAAATAGCCAAGAAGGGTAAAAATTAACGTTTTTATCTTAAAGCCTGGTCTTTTGATCAGGCTTTTTTTATTTTTAATCGAAAAAAGCACAACACTTCTTGTCTCTCGATAAATCATCTGTATAATTCTGCAACTGCTGCGGAGGGGTGGCAGAGCGGCTGAATGCACTGGTCTTGAAAACCAGCGAGGGTGAAAGCCCTCCGAGGGTTCAAATCCCTCCTCCTCCGCCATTTCTTTAAACACTATTTTTATAGTGTAAATCAGCTAATGATGATCTCGGTAAGTCTTTCTTTATTTTAAAAAATCCCATAGACTCTATGACAGCAAAAAGAACTAATATTCTTTTATGTTGTCTACATAATAGAGTTAGTAAAACACGATTATTATGACTTTTAAGGAGTCTTTAACCATGCAAGACAATATTTATCAGGTAGATGCAACTCAGTCGCACAGCCAAGAAGTCGCGAAAGTTTTGCGTAATACTTACACTCTGTTAGCTGCAACTATACTATTTAGTGCTGTTACTGCCGTCATTTCGATGGCTATTAACTTCCCCTATTTAGGCTTATGGATGTTACTACCTTACGTAGGAATATTATTTGCCGTTGAGAAAACTAAAAACAGCACCGCTGGTTTGTTCTGGGTATTTGCCTTAACCGGCTGGCTTGGTTTAACTTTAGGCCCAATACTTAGCCATTACCTGGCAATGAGTGGTCCAGAGCCTATATTTTTAGCACTAGGTGGTACCGCTGCTATCTTCTTTGCTCTTTCTAGCTATATTTTAATTACCAAAAAAGATATGAGCAAAATGACGGGCTTTTTAATGACGGGTATCATGGTGGCCTTTATAGCTGCTATTGCTAATGCCTTTTTACATATTTCTGGATTAGGCCTCGCTATTAGCTGTATATTTTTATTTTTATCTTCAGGCATCATCATGTGGCAAACCAGTGCTATTGTGCATGGTGGAGAGCGTAACTATATTTCTGCAACAGTAACCCTGTTTGTTATGTTATATAACATCTTTACTATTTTACTGAGCTTTTTAGGTGGCAGAGACTAAACTGCTCCTCTTCATAAAAAGCCCCTCTAGGGGCTTTTTTATTGCCTATCTGATAACAACCTCTACAATAGAAAAATGAAAATTTCATTACTTGTATTATCATCTCCTACCGAACAAGGTGCTTATACAGCACTGCGCTTTGCCCGTGCTGTAATTAAAAAAAAACATACTATTTATCGCATCTTTTTTTTAAGTGACGGCACACTGAATAGTCAAGGTTTAGCCGTTTTCCCCCAAGATAAACCCTCGTTACCTACGCTTTGGCAAGAGTTAGCCGAACAGCACTCTATTGATATTGTTACCTGCGTATCTTCTGCTCTTTGCCGCGGTGTTATCGATGAGAATGAGGCTAAACGCTACGATCGTTTAAACCATTCAATTAATCAGGCACATAACTTAAGTGGCTTGGGTCAATTAGTTGATGCCTATGCTTATTCTGATCGTTTGGTTACTTTTGGATAATAACTATGCCTTTAAAAAACTCTCTGCTTTTTATTTTTAGACACCGACCTTATAGCAATAGTCGTACCCAATCAGCCATCGATACTATGTTAGCCGCCGCCGCATTAGGGCAAAATGTCTCTATTCTATTTATCGGTGATGGTCTCTGGATGCTAAGTGCTGAGCAAAAAACGGAATCTATTGCCACAAGAAGTATTAGTAAATTGCTTGCCGCTGTACCGCTATATGACATAACACCTATTTACGTAGAGCAAGAATCCTTTGCGATGCTTTCAGGCTCCATAAACTTTTTAGAGCTGCCCTTGCAACTGGTCACTGAAAAAGACATATCACAAATAATTCAGCAACCCAACTTACAGGTATTAAGTTTTTAATGGCTACTCTACATCTGCTTTATTCGATTGAATCATTGAATGATTGCCAAAAAGCATTAAGCTCAGATGACGCGATTCTTCTTTTACAAGAAGGCGTTTACCTTTTAGCTAATAACTGCCCGCTACCTATATCAATAGAGTGCTACGCCCTACAAGCCGATATAGATGCAAGGGGCATTACTTTAGCGCATACTAAAAAAAACAATCTCTCTATTATTGATGATGAAACCTTTGTCGATTTAGTTATTCAGTTTACTAACAATATTTCTTGGCTTTAAGCCCAATAATATAATGACAAATAATACTTATTTTTTAACCATTACCGCTCAAGAGAAAATAGCCATCGATTCTGAAGGCTATCTTAAAAAATTGTCTGACTGGTCAACAATAGTCGCTGAAAAAATAGCACTGTCAGAAGGTATCTCTTTAACCCAAGCTCACTGGGATATTGTTAATTTAATGCAACAATACTACAACGAATTTGATCTATCCCCTGAGATGCGCCCTTTTATTAATTACCTAAAAAAAAACAATAGCGATAAAGCTAAAAGCGTTTATCTACTCTCACTGTTTCCGCAAAGCCCTATGAAAATAGGCTGCAAAATTGCGGGACTGCCTAAACCGGATAACTGCCTTTAATATGACTACCGAGAATTTCACTGTATTTTTAAAACAATTAGGCCGAGGTAAACAGGGCCAAAAAAGCTTAAGCCGTGAGCAAGCACAGGCTGCCATGCGGCTTATTTTAAAGGGCGAGGTTTCTAATTTACAGCTAGGCGCTTTTTTATTACTGCTACGGGTCAAAGAAGAAACGGTAGAAGAGCTGGCTGGTTTTGCTGATGCCATCAACAGGTTGGGACGCCAGACTG
>CBDUPS010000148.1:0-4919 GCA_965369155.1 uncultured Spongiibacteraceae bacterium | reverse complement strand
ATTTGCCACGAGAGCATCTCGGCTACGGGTAAGCTGATTAAACAACGTTGATTTGCCCACATTAGGGCGGCCCACTAAGGCAATAACTGGTATCACGATTTTTGTTTTATCCGTAATGCATGAAGCTCGCCATTATTAGTAAAAACAATGAGCATCTTCTTAAAAAGTAAAAATTCAGCTCTAATACCATCGCTGTCCGTTTTTGTACGCCCAACTAACCGTCCATCAGACTGAGCAAACAGATGAACAACCCCTTCAAAGTCACCCACGGCTACATAGCTTCCCCATGCTTTAGGTGCTGTTAAACCTCGGCGAAATAACGTGGTTTTTTCCCAATTGAGCTGCCCATTATATTGATTAACTGCCGAGAGTGTTCCCTCTTCCGATGTGGTATACACCTGCCCAACACTATAAGTAGGTGATGTATAGCTTGAAACATTTTTCTCCCATAATGGCCGGCCATTGACTTTATCCAAAGCTAATAGTCTGCCCTGATAACTGGTAACGTAAATCATTGTGCCATCAATAACAGGTCGACCTAAAATATCGACAATTCTTTCTATCTCTGATGTGCCTTTAGGCACCCCTACAGTATATTGCCAAAGTAGTTTTCCATCTGTGGCGTTAAACGCTAACAACCGCCCATTACTCAAGGCAATATAAACCGCATCATCATCCATAACAGGTGTGGCTGTACCTCTTAGTGTTAATACCGGTACTGGTGTGGTTAGCTGCCACAACTTATCACCAGTGCTTACATCATAGGTTTTTATCTCACCTGCCGCTGTTAATACAACCGCTACTGATTGGTTTACCCCTGGAGGTGAAAGCACTTCACTACCAACGGCTTTACGCCATAATTCTTTACCATTAGAAAAACTTAAAGCAACTAAATCACCTTTCTCCGTTACAACAAAAACCACTTTATCATTACCACTTACCGCAGCCGACAAGCGCTCTTTAACTTTGTGTTTCCAAATTACCTTACCGTTATTTGCATCAACCTTTACCACCACACCTTTATCTGATGCAGCAACAACAAACTCATTAATCAGTACCGGTTGTAATCGCTTCCATTGTTTATCTTCGCCCTGCCCATTACCCACCGAGCGACTCCATACATCTTTAACAACAACTTCTGGCTCAAACTTAACCAATTCAGCTGGTTTTAATTCGTCAGGCACAGAACTACAAGCAGACAAATACAATGTCACTAAACTTAAACTTAATAATACTAAATATCTCATTCTTATGACTCTACATAGGGTGAAACATTAACGCCTGCGGATGCAGCCTTCATTAATAAAGCAGAGCTTACTCGCAAATTTTCTTGCTGCTTGAGCTCTATTGCTTCTTTATAAAACACAGCTGCTGCAGCTAAGTTTTTTTGGTCAAACTGTATATCGCCATTAATTTCTTTAACAATAGAAGCCCAACTTGGCAAAATCCCTTTACTTAATAATTCTTCTGCCTGTGTATATTCTTTTTTATCAATTTTAATGCGCGCTAAACGAATACGCGTAATAGATAAAATATCTTTATCTTTGGATGACGCTAATACTTTCTCTAAGGTTTCTGTAGCCTTATCTAGCTGATTTTTTTGTACCAAACTACCAGCCATTAATAAATCCGCATACTCTCTATAGGTTGATTTTTTAAAGTCGCTATTCAAAAGATTATATGGTTCATCAATCTTTGCTTGATCTATAGAGTCGTCTACCGATTTTGCTAATAACACGTTAACAAACGCCTCAAAAAGCTGTGATGCTTGAGCGGCTCTTTTTTGTTGGTGCTTTTGCCATCCTTGCCAACCAAAAATAAGAACAATGGCCAAAAAGATACCTAATAAAATCGCCTTACCATTTTCTTTCCACCAATGTTTTAGTGCTTCTATTTGTTCTTCTTCTGTTTGATACGATTCCATCTAATGCTCCATTATTCTTTAAAAAAAACGGCTAATTCATTTAAAATATCCGTTCTTGCTACTGTGGTTTGCTCTGCTCTATTGCGTAAATCTTTTACAGTGACTTGTTGTTGCTTAATTTCATCATCACCTAAAATTAATGCAATTTTCGCATTAGAACGATCTGCTTTTTTCATTTGGCTTTTAAAACTACCACCACCACAGTTTACTTGAACTTTTAAATGTGGCAGCTGATAGCGAATGCTTTCACCTAATAACAATGTTGACTGCACCGCTTGTGCCCCAGAACCCACAATATAAATATCAACGGCAGGCTCCAATGTGTTTGGTACAACGGCAAGAGTCTCTAATAACAAAACTAGACGTTCAATCCCCATGGCAAAACCAACGGCAACATTAGGCTTTCCTCCAAGCTGCTCCACCAAACCGTCATAGCGCCCTCCCGCACAAACAGTGCCTTGTGCGCCTAGATGGTTAGTGGTCCATTCAAACACTGTTTTACCGTAATAGTCTAAGCCACGAACAAGTTTATGATTAATTTCATAATCCACTCCAGCGGCGCTAAGCAATTCTTGCAGCTGTGTAAAATGTGCAGCGGACTCTTCATCTAAATAGTTAATTAAAACGGGAGCCTCTTTTAATAATTGTTGCGTTTGCTGATTTTTACTATCGAGTATCCGTAATGGGTTGGTGGTTAAGCGTCGTAGGCTATCTTCATCTAAAGCATCTTTGTGTTCCTGCAAATACGCCACTAATGCTACTTTGTATTTTTGCCGTGCCTCAGAAGTACCCAAAGAGTTTAATTCTAATGTAAGGGAATCGTTAATACCTAAGGCGCGCATAAACTTGCGGTAAGTAAAATAAGCTCTGCATCAATATCAGGCCCTGACATACCAAAGGCTTCAACACCTATTTGATGAAACTGCCTTAAACGCCCTTTTTGTGGGCGTTCATAACGAAACATAGGCCCCTTATACCAAAGACGCTGCTGTTGATTATAAAGTAAGCCATGCTCTTCACAGGCTCTTACGCAACCTGCTGTACCTTCTGGGCGTAGCGTTAAGCTATCATTGTTTCTATCATTAAAGGTGTACATTTCTTTTTCAACGATATCGGTCACCTCACCAATAGATCGTGAAAAAAGTTCAGTACTCTCAACAATAGGCATACGAATTTCGCCATAGCCATAGCGTTCAACAACTGAGGCTACCGTACTTTCAATGTATTGCCACAATGGAGTTTGTGACGGAAGAATATCTTGCATTCCTCTTATGGCTTGTATTTTTGCCACGCTCAACCTCTATAATTTTAAAATATAACCGCGTCAGATATTTTTTAACCTAAATCTGTCTGTTGACTCTTCTCTTTTTCTAATACGCGCCTGCGAATCATTGATTCTAAATCATCAATTAAATGTTCTGCGGAAACTTTATGATCTTTTTTGCCATTTGAATAAATTAAATTACCTGGCGTACCACCGGTTACTCCAATATCGGCTTCCCGCGCCTCACCAGGCCCATTAACGATACAGCCAATAACCGCCACATCTAATGGTGTTGTGATATCTTCTACCCGCTGTTCTAATTCATTCATAACTTTTATTACGTCAAAGTTTTGCCGAGAACAACTAGGGCAAGCAATAAAGTTAATACCCTTACTACGCAAACGCAGAGACTTTAAAATATCAAAGCCAACTTTCACTTCCTCTACCGGATCTGCCGCTAAAGACACCCGTCACGTATCGCCAATTCCATCCATTAAAAGCATGCCTAAGCCAACCGATGATTTTACTGTTCCTGAGCGTAAACCACCGGCTTCAGTAATACCTAAATGTAAAGGCTGATCAATTTTCTGTGCTATTAATCGATAAGCGGCCACCGCCATAAATACATCTGAAGCTTTAACACTTACTTTAAAATCAGGAAAATTTAAACGATCTAAAATATCCACATGACGCATAGCAGATTCAATTAAGGCTTCTGGGGTTGGCTCGCCATACTTACGCTGTAAGTCTTTTTCTAATGACCCTGCATTAACGCCAATACGAATAGGAATATTTTTATCTTTTGCCGCTGCGACCAACTCTCGTATTTTTTTTTCGTTGCCAATGTTACCAGGATTAATACGCAAACAATCTACGCCCAGTTCTGCAACTCGCAGCGCTATTGCATGATCAAAATGAATATCAGCAACTAATGGAACCGTGACATTTTTTTTAATATGGCCAAAGGCTTCTGCTGCATCCATACTCGGCACAGAAACGCGTACGATGTCTGCACCGGCTTTTTCTAACTGCTGAATTTGATTGGTTGTCGCCTCAACATCACAGGTTTCAGTGTTTGTCATGCTTTGCACAGAAATGGGGGCATCACCACCCACGGGTACATTGCCAACCATAATTTGTCGGGACTTTCTGCGTTTAATTGGTGACTGCATGTGCATAATTATTTAAGGAACTCTTTTTTATACTGCTGATATATTTCTGAGTTGGGATACATATTGCGTAAGGTCAACTCGTTACTGGCTTGAGCATTTTTATCACCCTCTCGATAGGCAATACGAATCCCCATCAATAAATGCCTTGCTGTGGGTGTTATTTTTTCTATACTGGTTAAAGCATCTGCTTTTTTGTACCAAATGGTAGCTTCATTAAATTCGCTGTTGTCCCAATATAACCAAGATAGATTGATCATAGACCCCACATCCATACGATCAATTAATGCTGCCTTTTTATAATTCTCAATTGCTTTATCTTTTTCATTAGTTTCTACATAGGCATAACCAAGTAATTTAAAGACATTGGCTCTACCTGAATATAGTGTGTCTTTAGCAGCTAACTCTAATTGCTCAATAGCAGGATTTATTTTATTTTGCTGTAGTAAAAAAGTAGCATAATTATAGTGCCCCCTTGTGTACTCGGGGCTGTACTTAGCCATCTTTTGGTAATGCTCTTCGGCTAAGTCAAGTTCACCGGTCATCCTAAAAGTTAGCGCTA
>CBDUPS010000147.1:0-4919 GCA_965369155.1 uncultured Spongiibacteraceae bacterium | reverse complement strand
AATAGTTAAAAGACCTGCGTATTCGCCTTGTGCCCCCGAGTTTGGCTGCATGCTGATGCGGTCGTAGCCGGTACAGGCTAACAGGTAATCATCTAATTGGCCGATCATCTCAAGATAACCCTTGGCCTGAGATAACGGGGCAAAGGGATGTATGTTGGCGAACTCAGGCCATGTAATGGGAATCATCTCAGCGGTTGCGTTAAGCTTCATGGTGCAAGAACCTAAAGCAATCATCGAATGGTTTAAGGCGATATCACGGCTTTCTAAACGCTTTAAATAGCGCAGCATTTCGGTTTCGCTGTGGTACGAATTAAACACAGGGTGCGTTAAAAAATCGCTAGTGCGTTGTAACTCTTGGGGAATACCTTCCAGTGCTTTATTAGGTAATTCAGCTGTACTGGCTGTTAAGGCTTGCAGTAATAGAGTGACTTCCTCAACGGTGCTTTTCTCATCTAAGGCAATGCTGTAATGGTTTTCATCAATAGGGCGCACATTAAAGCCTGCGACTTCTGCCTGTTGAATCTGTTGCTTTGTGTGATCAGATTTAATGGTGATGGTGTCAAAAAAGTGTTTGTTGGTAACGGTGATGCCGGCGTTTTGTAAGCCTGCTGCTAACAAACCCGTTAGGGTGTTTACCCGCTGGGCAATCACTTTTAAGCGGGTAGGGCCGTGATAAATAGCATAACTTACCGCCATAATGGCGAGCAGTGCTTGGGAGGTACAAATGTTACTGGTGGCCTTCTCACGGCGAATATGCTGTTCACGGGTTTGCAACGCCATACGATAAGCTCGGCTATTGTGCCTATCAATGGATACACCAATTAATCTGCCGGGAATAGAGCGTTTAAACTCATCACGGGTGGCAAAAAATGCCGCATGGGGGCCACCAAAACCTAAAGGCACACCAAAACGTTGGCTGTTGCCAATAACAATATCAGCACCCATTTCAGCGGGAGGGGTTAACAGAGTTAAGCTTAATAAATCACAGGCAACAGTTACCAAAGTATTGTTTTGTTTAGCTAATTGAGTAAGTTCAGTTAAATTGCTGATGTTGCCGTAGGTATCGGGGTATTGCACGAGCACACCAAAATAATCCCCTGTGGTTAACAACTCACTGGGGTTGCCTACCTCTACATCAATGTTGTAATAATGGGCACGGGTTTTTACTACGGCAATAGTTTGTGGGTGACAGGTATCGGCAATTAAAAAGCAGTTACTACGGTTTTTGCGATTCACACGATGGCTTAATGCCATAGCCTCAGCAGCAGCAGTACCTTCATCCAGCATGGAGGCATTGGCTAAATCCATGCCGGTTAAATCAACCACCATTTGCTGAAAATTAAGTAGCGCTTCTAAACGCCCTTGGGCAATCTCAGGTTGATAAGGGGTGTACGCTGTATACCAGCCGGGGTTCTCCAAAACATTACGTAAAATAACCGGGGGAGTTACGGTGTCGTAATAACCCAAACCAATAAACGAACGGTGGGTTTTGTTTTTATCAGCAATAGTACGCAAACGGGCTAATGCTTGAGTCTCATTTAATGCTTTGGCGACAGATAGTGGCGTTTTTTTGTGTATAGTAGAGGGAACGGTTTGATGAATAAGGTCTGCCAATGATGTTGCCTCAACACTCTTTAGCATCTGTTGAACGTCATCATTTGATGGGCCAATATGTCGGCTAATAAAATCATCGCTTTGTGTTAAAGACGGTAATAATGGGCTGTTATTTTGCTCAGACATATTAAGTAAACCCTGTTGGTTATAAGGCCAAAAATAAAGGGCGTATTAAATCATAAACCTTAGGGTAAATGTTGAGGGATTAAAAAGGAAATAGGCTAATTATGAGTAAAGATATTAAAAAAGGGCCGTGGACGTGCCATAGCAGTGATAAAAAATATGAGTCACCGTGGTTGAGTGTTTATCACGATGAAGTGACGACCCCAGGAGACACCCAAGGTATTTATGGGCATATTGTTTTTAAAAACAAAGCGGTAGGTATTATCCCCCTAGATGAAAACGATAATACATGGCTAGTTCGCCAGTATCGCTATACCTTAGATGAGTACAGTTGGGAGATTCCTGAGGGTGGCTGCCCCCTTAACGAGCCCATGCTTGAAGGGGCTAAACGAGAATTACGCGAAGAAACTGGTATTGAGGCCCAAGACTGGGAATTGGTACAGCGTTTACATACCTCTAACTCGGTAACTGATGAAGAAGCCTTTATCTTTTTAGCCACCGATTTAAGTTTTTTTGAGGCAGAGCTTGAGCCCACCGAAGATATTGTAACCAAAAAAGTATCATTAACAGAGGCGGTACAAATGGTGTTTAACGGCCAAATTACAGACTCATTAAGTGTAGCGGGCTTGTTAAAAGTATGGGCTATTAAAAGTGATTGTTTAATTTAGAGAGATTCTGAGGTTACCGCTGGTCGCTATATCAACATCAAGTGACGCTATATAAGCCGCCACCCTATTAACGTTTGTTGCTTCAGACTTCACGTTTTAATCATCTTTGTTTTTAAAATGGCACTAAGGCAAGTGGTTCTGGGCCCGATAGAATGAGGCCAAAGACTTGATTAAGACATGTATCGCAAAAATAGAGCGGGTTACGATAAGCCACAAGGGTTCCTTTAGGTATATTCTGATCACAGAATGTACAGCGCTTATTTGCAGTGGGTGGGTGTTTTACCGCTTCAATACCACGAGGCTGGCCATAAGACTTGGCTACGGCTAAGAAGATCCCCCCAAAGCAGGGGGCGCAGATAGCCCCGTTTGCCCCATGAACGATAGAGGCATCTTTGCTATTGCTTCCACACATAAAACAAATAACAGTAGAGGGGTTATTCATTAGGTGATTCCTTTTTTATGATGTCAGTCATTATTTTTTTATGAGCCATTTTTAGAAAAATTGCAAGCCATCTTTTTTGTCATGTATAAACACCCTTTAAATGATGATTAAACACATTAAGAGAGATTAAGTTCTTTTATTGGTCTTTTTGGGTTAACGACTTGCTTAGCTATATCTTACTGTTAGTTAGCGTCATCCTGTGTCGCTTATCTATTGAGGTCATGATGAGTGTTATAGGTATTTGTAGAATATTGAGGTGACAGAGGGTGCCTAGATTCTCTAGAACGGTGTCGACAAACAAAAGAAGTGTTACTTAGATGACTTAGGCTTTGCTGATGGTGTGAGGATAGTGCCGCTAAAATTATTGAGCGGGCGATTGTTACCGGCTGTACAGACAAGGGTTAATGGTTACAAAGTGTCTTTTGTAATATGGTGTTTTTGTAAGCGACAATTAGCACCTGTAGTCATCATGCTTAATGATTACTATCGCGCCAACCGCCTAAAGACTTCCACTGATTAACAATGCCACAAAAAAGCTCAGCGGTTTTTTGTGTATCGTAGGCGGCTCGGTGGGCTTTATCGGCACTAAATTCAATACGGGCTTTTTCGCAGGCTTTGGCTAAAACCGTTTGCCCATACGCAAGACCACTTAAGGTGGCTGTGTCAAAACAACTAAAAGGGTGAAAGGGGCTACGTTTAATATTGCAGCGCTCAATGGCGGCATTTAAAAAACCTAAATCAAAATGAGCATTATGGCCAACTAGCACGGCACGGGTGCATTCATGCTCTTTAACTTTTTTTCTAACAATGCCCAACAACTCTTTTAATGCTTGCTCTTCGGTAACCGCTTGGCGATTGGGTTTGTTAGGGTCAATACCATGAAAGGCAACGGTAGCAGGATCAACGATGGCCCCAGCAAAAGGCTTTACCTCAAGACTTGCAGACTTATCAATAATCAACGTACCTAATGGGGTCATGGTGAGTGTGCTAATGGCAATTTCTAAAATAGCATCGGTTTTTGCGTTAAAACCACCGGTTTCGATATCAACCACGATAGGGAGAAACCCACGAAAGCGTTGTACCATTAATCGGTGTGCGGGTGACGATTCATGCATTATTGTGTGACCGTCCAGTTGATAAGCTCACCACTACGCAGTGGTATTAAATGGGTATCAGCAAAGGATAACTTACTGGGTACTTCCCACGATTTTTTCTCAAGGGTAATGGTAGAGGTATTGCGGGGTAACTGATAAAAATCAGGGCCGTTAAAGCTGGCAAAAGCCTCTAGCTTATCCAGCGCCTGCTCTTGCTCAAAAACTTCAGCATACAGCTCAATGGCACCATGTGCAGTATAAATCCCAGCACAGCCACAATCGCTTTCTTTTTTAGCAATGCTATGGGGGGCTGAATCGGTACCTAAAAAGAAACGAGTGTTACCACGGGTTGCCGCATCAATTAATGCCTTTTGATGAATGTTGCGCTTAAGTACAGGTAAGCAATATAAATGGGGATGAATACCGCCGGTTAATAAGTGGTTACGATTAAACAGTAAGTGATGCGCGGTAATGGTGGCGGCTAAATTACTGGGACCATCCTCTACAAACTGGGCGGCATCACGGGTAGTAATATGCTCAAACACAATAGGTAGTTGCGGAAAGCGCGCCATTAGAGGAATAAGTTTTTCATCAATAAATACTTTTTCGCGATCAAAAATATCAATATCGCTACTAACCACTTCACCATGAATCAATAATGGCATACCACATTTTTCCATTGCCTCTAAGGCAGGGTAAATGTGGGCTAAATCGGTAACTCCTGAATCTGAGTTAGTGGTAGCTCCAGCCGGATACAATTTAGCGGCATACACAAAGCCAGAGCGTTTAGCGTCTTCGATAATGCTTGCTGTGGTGTTATTGGTTAAATAAAGGGTCATTAACGGGGTAAACGATGCGTCTGTAGGTACCGCTGCATTAATACGTTGTTGGTACGCTTCGGCCTGCTTGGTATTAACAATGGGCTGAGCTAAGTTAGGCATAACAATGGCGCGGCCAAAGTAGCGGCTTACATCAGCA
>CBDUPS010000146.1:0-4940 GCA_965369155.1 uncultured Spongiibacteraceae bacterium | reverse complement strand
GTATCTATAAAAACAAAGATGAGCTACCAACAGTGCGTAGTGGCTTAGGTTTGGCGATTATAAGTACGAGTAAGGGCGTGATGACTAGTCATCAAGCCAGTGAAGCGGGTATTGGTGGCGAAGTGATTTGCTCCGTTTTCTGATTTAGGTTGATACCGGGTATAGGTTAAAACAATGTCTAGAATTGCAAAATCTCCTGTTGAGTTACCCAAAGGTGTTACGGTAACTTTAAATGAGAATACAGTAAAAGTTAAAGGTTCACAGGGTGAGCTGCAGTTGCAGGTTCATCAAGCAGTGAGCGTTAAAGAGGAAGAAGGTCAGTTAGTTTTAGCAGGAGCAGACGATAGTAGATCTGCTTGGGCTATGGCGGGTACTATGCGTTCTTTAATTAAGAATATGGTTATTGGTGTTAGCCAGGGTTTTGAGAGAAGGTTGCTTCTTAATGGCGTAGGTTATCGTGCGGCTGCACAAGGGACGTCTCTTAACTTAACGTTAGGTTACTCTCACCCCCTTGCGTATCAGCTTCCTGAGGGCGTTTCAGTAGAAACTCCAAGCCAGACTGAGATAGTAATTAAGGGTATGGATAAGCAGCAAGTAGGACAGGTCGCCGCAGAAATTCGCGCTTTCCGTCCGCCTGAGCCATATAAAGGTAAAGGGGTTCGCTATTCGGATGAGAATATTCGTCGTAAAGAAGCGAAGAAGAAGTAATTAGAGGATAGAGAAGATGAGTGCTAAGAATATAGCAAGATTACGCCGAGCTCGTCGAGGCCGTGCAAAAATGCGTCAACTCGGTGCGGTCCGGTTAACGGTTTTCCGTACATCCCAGCATATCTATGCTCAAATTATATCACCTGAAGGGGATAAAGTGCTTGCTAGTGCTTCTACTCTAAATAAATCTCTGCGGTCTGGAGTAACAGGTAATATTGGGGCGGCTGGCGAAGTAGGAAAATTAATCGCTGAGCAGGCAAAAGCTCAAGGTATTGAAACAGTCGCTTTTGATCGTGCTGGTTATAAGTATCACGGTCGAGTAAAAGCTCTTGCTGATGCGGCAAGAGAAGCTGGTTTGAAATTCTAAGGTATACATAAATGTCATTTGAGAAAAAAGATAAAAATGCAGAAGGCCTGGAAGAGAAGTTAGTTCAGGTTAATCGTGTTGCTAAAGTAGTTAAGGGTGGTCGAGTGTTTGGCTTTACCGCTTTAACTGTGGTTGGCGATGGTAATGGAAAGGTTGGTTTTGGTCGTGGTAAAGCTCGTGAAGTGCCAGTCGCTATCCAAAAGGCAATGGAAAATGCCCGTCGCAATATGGTTTCTGTTGAGCTCAATGGCAATACTATTTGGTATCCAGTAAAAGCCAGACACGGAGCTTCAAAAGTTTATATGCAGCCAGCCTCAGAAGGTACGGGTGTAATTGCTGGTGGTGCTATGAGAGCTGTTTTAGAAATAGCGGGAGTGCATGATGTATTAGCGAAATGTTATGGGTCGACAAATCCTGTAAACGTTGTTCGTGCTACATTTAATGCTTTGCAGTCCATACAGTCTCCTAGTTTTGTTGCGGCTAAACGCGGAAAATCAGTAGAAGAGATTACTGGCTAATTACTGAAGGTGTAGGTAATAGAAATGAGTAAAGTCGATAAAGTTAAGGTCACCCAGCTGAAAAGCGTTACGGGTCGTTTGCCAAACCACAAAGCTTGCATAGCAGGTCTTGGGTTGAGACGTATTGGACATACGGTGGAAGTTGAAGATACTCCATCTGTTCGTGGCATGATTAATAAAGTTCACTATATGGTTAGAGTTGAGGAAGCGTAAAATGTCTGAAGTAATGCAACTCAATACATTAAGCCCAGCTGAAGGTAGTCGTAAATCGGCTAAACGAGTAGGCCGTGGTATTGGTAGTGGTTTAGGTAAAACTTGCGGCCGTGGTCATAAGGGTCAAAAGTCTCGTTCCGGTGGTCGTGTTCGTCCAGGTTTTGAAGGTGGACAGATGCCTTTACAGAAACGGTTACCTAAGTATGGTTTTACCTCTAGAGTATCTAGGCTTTCTGCTCAAGTACGTTTATCTGAATTAAATAAAATTCAGGGAGATGTTATAGATTTAGCCGCGTTGAAAGATGCAGATGTTATTACTGATAATATGGGTCGTGCAAAAATATTTTTGTCTGGCGAAATCAGTAAGGCTGTAACGATAAAAGGTTTGCAAGTAACAAAAGGTGCGAAGGCTGCAATTGAAGCCGCTGGCGGAAAAATTGAAGAGTAACCTGGAATACTAATGGCAAACCAAGGCCCTAGCACGTCAAATCAAAAAGGTTTGAGAGAGTTACTTTCTCGGTTACGCTTTTTATTTTTGGCAATGGTAGTTTACCGTTTAGGTACCCATATTCCGGTTCCTGGGATTGACCCTGAGCAAATACAAACGTTATTTGGTCAGAACTCTGGAACCATATTGGGTATGTTCAATATGTTTTCAGGCGGTGCATTAGAGCGAATGAGTATTCTGGCTCTCGGGATAATGCCTTATATATCTGCAGCAATTATTATGCAGATGATGACTGCGGTAACGCCTTCTTTAGAAGCGCTAAAGAAAGAAGGTGCAGCGGGCCAGCGTAAAATAACCCAGTACACCCGTTACGGGACGGTTATTTTGGCGCTAATTCAGGGTGGTGGTATGTACTTAGCAATGGCGAATAACGGCATGCTGTATGTTACCGGTGTTGGTGCCATGATAATGGTGGTGTCTTCCTTAGTAACGGGTGCTGTTTTCATGATGTGGCTAGGAGAGCAGATTACTGAATTTGGCATTGGTAACGGTATATCAATGCTAATTTTTGCAGGTATTGTAGCGGGCTTGCCTTCGGCTATAGGTCAGTCTATAGAGCAAGCCAGACAAGGTGAGATGAATATTTTAATACTCTTCGCCATACTGATTATTGCATTAGGCGTAGTATATTTTATTGTGCGAGTTGAAAGGGGCCAGCGACGAATTATTGTGAATTACGCTCGTCAACAGCGTGGTCGTAAAGTGATGCAAGCACAATCCAGTCATTTACCATTAAAAGTAAATATGTCTGGTGTTATTCCAGCTATCTTTGCTTCAAGTATTTTGTTATTTCCTGCATCGATTGCGGGTTGGTTAGGGCAGTCAGCGTCAGGAATGGATTGGTTGCAAGATGTTGCGTTAGCCATTGGGCCAGGTCAGCCTCTAAATATAATATTGTTTTCAGCGTTAATTGTGTTTTTCTGCTTTTTTTATACAGCTTTGGTGTTTAACCCTAAAGATGTAGCAGATAACTTAAAAAAATCAGGCGCTTTTGTTCCAGGGATTCGTCCAGGTGAGCAAACTGCTAACTTTATTGATACGGTATTAACGCGGTTAACGTTGTTTGGTGCCTTGTATATGGTATTGGTTTGTTTGTTACCTCAGTTTTTAGTGGTGTTATGGAATGTGCCATTTTATCTTGGTGGTACCTCATTACTGATTGTGGTCGTGGTTGTTATGGACTTTATGTCTCAGTTGCAATCACATTTAATGTCTCATCAATATGATGGGTTAATGAAGAAATCTAATTTACAAAAAGTTGGTCGTTAATTAGACCCAGAGAAAAGGTAGGAGCAAAAGGTGAAAGTCAGAGCTTCAGTGAAAAAAATATGTCGTAACTGTAAAGTGATTCGTCGCCGTGGCAGTGTTCGTGTTATCTGTAAAGCAGAACCTAGGCATAAACAGCGTCAAGGATAAAATATAAGGCTGCGTTGCTTTGTTGCTATTGATTTTTAGAGAGCGTGAGGTTAATATTTCGCGCCCTTTGATAGCAGCAGGTTAGCTCTTTTACGGGGCATCGCAGGTAAAGTGGTAACTGATTGATAATCGGAGTGTTTTGAATGGCTCGTATTGCCGGGGTAAATGTACCTGATAACAAACATGCAGTCATTGCATTAACTTACATCTATGGAGTAGGACTTACTACTGCAAAAAGTCTATGTAAAGCAGCGGGTGTTGCTGAACAGACACGGATAAGTGATTTATCTGAAGATAAGATTGATGCTCTGCGCCAAGAAGTGACAAGTCTGACGGTAGAGGGTGATTTGCGTCGTGAAGTGTCAATGAATATAAAAAGACTGATGGATCTTGGTTGTTATCGAGGTCTTCGTCATCGAAGAGGGTTGCCACTTCGTGGGCAACGCACTAAGACTAATGCAAGAACTCGTAAGGGTCCTCGTAAACCGATTCGCAAGTAATTAAGTAGGGTAGGCAGCATGGCTAAGCCGGGTAAAACAGTAGCACGTAAAAAAGTTAAAAAGACAATAGTAGATGCAGTAGCACATATACATGCATCGTTTAACAATACTATTGTGACCATTACTGACCGTCAGGGAAATGCCTTGGCTTGGGCTACGTCTGGAGGATCTGGTTTCAGAGGCTCAAGAAAGAGTACGCCTTTTGCCGCTCAGGTAGCAGCAGAAAGAGCAGGAACTGCGGTACAGGAATTTGGTGTTAAAAATATGGATGTTGAGGTAAAAGGCCCAGGGCCTGGTCGCGAATCAGCAATCCGGGCACTTAATAATTGTGGTTTTAAAATTGGCAGCATTAAAGATGTTACACCAATACCACACAATGGTTGTCGTCCGCCTAAAAAGCGTCGCGTCTAACCTTAAATACGAAGTTTTAGTAGGAACAAAACATGGCAAGATATTTGGGACCAACATGTAAACTTTCTCGTAGAGAGGGAACAGATTTATTTTTGAAAAGTGGTGTTAGACCACTAGATTCAAAATGTAAAGCAGAAACGGCACCAGGGCAGCATGGGCAACGACGTGGTCGCTTGTCTGATTATGGCGTTCAGTTGCGCGAAATACGCCGGGACCGGTCACCGACAACGGGGACGGCACCTACCTCTTCACGCTGACCGCCGGCACGGTGGCCGGGCAGGACGACTGGGAGCTGAAGT
>CBDUPS010000145.1:0-4994 GCA_965369155.1 uncultured Spongiibacteraceae bacterium | reverse complement strand
ATGCAGAGAACTGATGGATGAATTGCAGGTGCCCGAAGAACAGATTGATTATTTATTAGAGCAATTAAATAGCTTGCGTAGTTGGTTTGTTAGCGAATGAGTGAATTAAACCCAACAGTATCTGATGCGATGGTGCCAGTGGTGCAGGCCGCAGAGTTGCAGATAAAAACACTAAATAATAACCGTGCAAAAAAAACCATTGTTTTGATTCATGGGTGGGGCTCGGGTGAGGATTGTTGGGGCGAGTTGCTTGGTGCTTTACAGCAAGAGTTTTCGGTTATTAGTGTGGCATTGCCGGGTTACGATAGTAATAAAAACGTCGCCCTCAACTACGAGCTTTTCTTTGACGCGTTAATTAAAAAAATACCAAAAAATACATTATTAATGGGTTGGTCTTTAGGTGGCTTATTGGCTATTGAGTTGGCTAATCGCTACCCTAATTATTTTGCAGGAGTCATTACTCTAGCCACTAACCCGTGCTTTATCAGAAATAATGAATGGCCGGGTATGGCGCAAGATACATTCTCTAATTTTGTCGGCTTGGTTGAAAAACACCCATCTAATGCGTTGTTATATTTTGCATCCCTTGAAGCTTATGGTGATGCTCAAGAGAAAAAATTATTAAAAGAATTAAAAAGCAGTGTAAAACAAAACAGCCTAGCCACAAAAAAAGTATTAATAGAAGGTTTAGTGTGGTTAAAAAATATTGATGCAAGGAAATCTTTAGCAGGTTTAACTATTCCCTCATTACATTTTTTTGCTACAGGTGATGCCTTGGTGCCGATTAGTGTTGCCGAAAAAATAAAGCCATTAAATGAAAACGCGGATGTTTTTATTGTTCCGAATAGTGGGCATCGGTTTTTTTATTTTAATAGTGAGAGTTTGCTAAAAAAAATAAATAGTTGGTTTGAGAGAAAACCATCAGAGGGTAGTGGTAAAAATAACACACCCGAACTAGATAAATTAGCCATGATTCGCGCTTTTGATAAAGCCGCTAATACCTATGATAGAGCGGCTCATTTACAAAGAAAGATTGCGGATAACTTATTAAAAGATGTGCAAAAAAACTCTCAGGATAATAGATCAACGATTGCGGATATTGGCTGCGGCACAGGTTACTTAACCGGTAAGTTAAAAAATAATTATTCTAATGCGTTAGTGTTTGGTGTTGATGTATCCCCCGCTATGGTGGCTTACGCTGAGAATAAATTTAAAGGGGAAGACGATAAGCTTATTTTTTTGCAAGGGGGCGCAGAAGACTTACCGCTAAATGATAAAAGCATTGATGTAATAACGGCCAATTTTTCTTTGCAGTGGTGTGATGATTTGTCGATAGCCTTGTATGAAACAAAGCGAGTATTAAAAAAACAAGGTAAAGCATTTTTTACCTTACCTATTGAGGGAACATTAACTGAGTTATCTCAAGCCTGGGCGCAGGTGGATGATTACAAGCATGTGAATACATTTATCTCGCAAGAGACTTTAGTGAATAAATTACAGGGTGTTTTTTTAGATAAATTTACGTTAAGTATTCAACAGTACACAGAATATTATGAAAATTATTTTTCTTTAGCTAAAGAGCTAAAAGCATTAGGCGTTACTAATGTTAATAACCAACGTCGTAATGGCCTAACCGGTTCGGCATCATTAAAAAAATTAATAAGCGCTTATGATGCCTTTAAAAATAAAGATAACTTACTGCCGGTAACTTGGGTGGTGGCGACCATAGAGATAACAGGCCAATAGAGAATGAAAAAATACTTTGTAACCGGTACGGATACTAACGTAGGCAAAACACTAATTACCGCAGCATTACTTGTTAAGGCAAAAGAGCAAGGTTTAACCACAGTGGCAATGAAGCCTATTGCAGCGGGTTGTGACGATACCGGTGAGGGCTTACAAAATGATGATGCGTTATTATTACAAAAATATATCTCGTTACCTGCTAATAAAAAAATAAGTTATCAGCAAGTTAATCCTGTTGCATTACGTCAGGCAATTGCCCCACACATTGCCGCACAAAATGAAAAAAGAAATATCACTATAAATCAGTTAGAAGGTTTAGCGCGAGGTGTGTTTAGTATTAATGCACAGGTAACTTTTATTGAAGGTGCCGGTGGTTGGCGTGTACCTATTAATACTCGTGAAACTTTAGCGGACTTACCTAAGCGACTACAAGTGCCAGTTATTTTAGTGGTTGATATGCGTTTGGGTTGTTTAAATCATACCTTGCTAACCGCAGAAGCTATTAGACGTGATGGGTTAACGTTAGCTGGTTGGGTGGCTAATAATACCAGTGCTAATACGATGGAAGCGTATCAGGCAAATAAAGCAACGTTACAGAATTTATTGCCAGCAGAGTTTTTAGGTGAAGTGCCTTATTGTGTTAATGCAACGCCTGAAGCATTAGCCTCTTTTTTAAAACTACCAGAGCATTAACTGAAGGTGCAGTTGTAGAAGTGTGAAAATGTTACTCGGTAAGAAACGACATGCGCTCATCATCAAAAAAACTCATGTTTGGTGAAAAAAGCTGAATGTAGCGATCAAAATATAAAAACTGTTTTACCAGTAATGTAAATTCTCTTGGAAAACGCACACCATGTTGTCGTCCAATTTTAGCGAGCTGTAGGGTCACTAACTGTAATAGCTCATCAGTGCCATCGGTATTTTCCATTACCTCGTTATAAAGTTTTTCCATGTCATGGGCAAATAAATCGATATTTACTTTTGTATTGGTTGCACCCATGGCGGTTAAAGCGCGGGCAATCGTCATAAAATCTTTTTGCGGTATGGCTGTGCCCAGCGTTAATAATCCCTCCCACACCGGAGGTGAAATACGGCCAACAATTCCAAAGTCAATAAATCCAACATGACCATCTTCTAGCACCATCACATTACCGGCATGCAAGTCAGCATGATAAATTTGACACTGCATAAGGCTGGCGAACCACGTATTAAGTGTGTCATTTAACAATAGTTGAGGGTTGTTGGTTATTTTTTTAACAGCATCAACATCAGATAAAGAAGCGCCATAAAAGCGCTGCATAGTTAACACTTTAGATGTGGAGGCTCGGCGATATACTTTTGGCACCACTACTCGTTGATTATTACTGTCTTCTAAAAACTGTCTAAATAATTCGATGTTGTTTGATTCTTTTATAAAGTCACATTCCTCTAACATGCCATCACGAATTTCTTTAACAATATCAGTCAGGGAATCTTCAGGTATTGATGGGGAAAACTTTTCAAAAAGCCATGCACTAAATTGTAAAAATTGACTATCGGTTTCGATAACATTTTGAACATTGGGTTTTTGAACCTTTATAACCACATCTTCGCCACTATGTAACGTGGCTGCATGAACCTGTGCAATAGAGGCGCTGGCTAAGGGTACAGGGTTAATGTTGTTAAAAAGTTGCTCGGTTCGATCACCAAACTCTTGCTGTAATATTTTTTCTATTTCACTAAAGACAATGGGGGCGGTTTGGTCTAAACACTTTTGAAACTCAAGCACTAACGCCTCAGGAAATAAAGAAGGAGAGCTGGCAATTAACTGACCTAATTTTATATACGTTGAGCCTAAATCCTCTACTGTTTCACGAGCCAAAATCTCTAAAGGTTGATCACGGTTTTGTAGCCAGCGTAAACCGGCTTTTTGTAAAGCCAAGGTGGTTTGTCCTATGCGTTTGGCAGAGCGAAAAGAAGTGGATAAGCGTTTTAGTACCATAAGATAATCTTTAGTGACAATGTATGAGTTGAAGCGATGTGATATTTGTATTTTACCAACAAAAGCCAAGCAAAGAGTGAAAATATTATGGGTCTTTATTGATGCTGTTATCGTGGTAAAAAGGTAGAGGAATAATAGGTTATAGAAGATATGAATTAGGTGAGTCCAAAATTTTGGACTCACCTAATGGTGTTTTATATATTAGCCCTTTTGCTCACGCTCTTTAATAATGGTTTCAACCACATCAGGGTCTGCCAGTGTACTGGTATCACCTAAAGCGTCAAATTCTTCGGCGGCTATTTTTCGCAATATACGGCGCATAATTTTACCAGAGCGTGTTTTAGGTAGCTCTTGGGTGATATGAATAATATCGGGTTTGGCAAAGGCTCCAATTTCTTGTTGAATCAGCTTTATTAAATCTTGAGTGAGGGCATCACTGGTTTGTGCTCCCTGCATTAAAGTGAGGTACACATAAATACCTTGGCCTTTTATTGGGTGTGGGTAGCCCACCACAGCGGCCTCAGCAACTGCATCACTAAGTAATAAGGCACTTTCTAATTCGGCGGTTCCTAAACGATGGCCGCTAATGTTAATCACATCATCAATGCGTCCGGTCACCCAGTAGTAACCCTCGGCGTCACGGCGGGCGCCATCTCCTGCAAAGTAGTAACCGGGGTATTGGCTAAAGTAGGTGTCGATCATGCGTTGATGATCACCATATACCGAGCGAATTTGCCCAGGCCATGAGTGCTTAACCACCAAACTGCCTTGGCCTTCCCCCTCTATAAGTTTACCGGCATCATCCATAAGCCCTATTTGTACCCCTAAAAAAGGGATTGCAGCAGAGCCTGGTTTCATCGGTGTGGCGCCGGGTAGTGGTGTCATCATGATGCCGCCGGTTTCGGTTTGCCACCAGGTATCAACAATAGGGCAGCGCTCTTCACCCACACTGTGGTAATACCATTCCCATGCTTCGGGGTTTATCGGCTCACCAACGGTTCCTAAAAGTCGTAAAGAGGATCTATTGGTTTGCTTAACCCATGAGTCTCCGGCGCCCATTAAGGCTCTAATGGCGGTTGGTGCGGTATAAAAGATGTTTACTTGGTGTTTATCAACCACCTCCCAAAAACGGGCAGCGGTGGGATAGGTGGGAACCCCTTCAAACATCAATGTAGTAGCACCATTGGCTAACGGGCCATATAAAATATAAGAGTGCCCCGTAACCCAGCCGACATCAGCGGTACACCAGTAAACCTCGCCCTCATGG
>CBDUPS010000144.1:0-5133 GCA_965369155.1 uncultured Spongiibacteraceae bacterium | reverse complement strand
TAATGAGTAATTTAGTTCCAGATTTACCCCCCGAAAAAGGCATGATTGCGTGGATGGCTCGCAACACTGTTGCCGCTAATTTACTTTTTCTATTGGTTATTTTAGGGGGCGTTCACGGTTTACTTAATGTAAAAAAAGAAATCTTTCCTACTTTTCCCGCCGATACCCTAACGATTACGGTTCCTTATCCTGGCTCCTCTCCTGAGGAAGTTGAGGATGGGGTTATTATAAAAATAGAAGAAGCCATACAAGACATAGAAGGCATTAAAGAAATTCGTTCAACCGCCAGTGAAGGCAGGGGAGTGGTTACGGTAGAGGTTGAGGCCGGCCTTGATGTGACGAATATATTGAACAAGGTAAAGGTAAGAGTAGATGGCATTGCGTCATTTCCCACTCAAACTGAAACACCGATAATTGATGAAGTCGCACGGCGAGTTAGAGTATTAGATTTAAGTATCCATGGGGCACTTGATGAACATGAGTTAAAGCATCTTGCCGATGATGTGCGTAATGATTTATTAGCCCTACCACAGATTACTCAAATTACCGTTGAAGGTGTTCGAGACTATGAGATAGCCATCGAAGTCTCTGATATAGCATTGCAGGAGTATCAACTGAGCTTTGATGAAGTGGTTCAGGCGATTCGTAATCAATCAAAAGATATTCCAGGGGGCAAATTAAGAACTGATGCCAGAACGATAACCCTACGCTCGTTAAGTCAGGCGCGTACACAATCAGAATATGAGCATCTTGTATTGCTCACTGGCAAAGATGGAACACAAGTGACCGTAGGTGATGTGGCTAAAGTAAGAGATACCTTTAGTGAGACGCCCTTGCTTAATCGGTTAAATGGTCAGCCTGCTGCCACCCTGCAAGTAAATAGAGTGGGCCGGCAAAGTGCCTTAGAAATTAGTGATGCCGTTAAAGCGTATGCAATACAAAAACAAGCGCGACTACCTCAGGGTGTACATCTAGAAGTGTGGAGTGACCGTACTAATATTTTAAAAGGCCGTATTCAGTTACTGTTAACTAATGCCATACAGGGAATGGTATTAGTGATCATAACCCTCGCATTATTTTTAAACTTATCTTTGGCATTTTGGGTGGCTGTAGGCTTACCGTTCTCCTTTTTAGGTGCGTTAATGTTAATGAGTAACAACCACTTAGATTACTCTATTAATGTTATTTCTTTGTTTGGGTTTATCTTAGTGCTCGGTATTTTAGTGGATGATGCCATTGTGACCGCCGAAAGTGTTTACGATAAGTTAGAGGAGGAAGACAAAGGGATCGAAAGTGTTATTAGAGGGGTTAAAAGGGTTTCTGTTGCTACTATTTTTGGAGTGCTAACCACCATTATTGCCTTTGCGCCGATGCTGTTTTTAACCGAAGGCATGGCACAGATGTTTAGTGTGGTCGGTGCGGTGGTAATCATGTGTTTAATCTTTTCTATTGTTGAGTCAAAGCTGATATTACCTGCGCACTTAAGCCACATTAAGGTTAATCAGCCCTCGCGTTTTTGGATATTAAAACCTATCGAGTGGGCTCAAAATAAAGTATCTGGCTATATGAATTCATTTATTCATAATCGCTACAAACCCTTTTTAGCGTTTACTTTAAAAAATCGTTATAGCGCATTAGCCGTTTTTTTAGTTATCTTAATGACGGCTTATGCACTGTTGCCATCTGGTGTTTTGCGTTTTGTTTTCTTCCCTCGTATTCCTTCAGATTTTATTAATGTGCAAATGCAGATGCCACAAGGTACGTCTCATCAAATAACCCAACGTTATGCTCTACAAATTGAAGAAGCCGCATTAAAACTTAATGAAGATTATAAAAAACAATATCAGCTTGATGTGGATCTGATAGCTCAGTTAGAAACGCAGGTTAATGGAGATACCCAAGCAAGCATAAAAGCAGAATTGATTCCCAGCACAGAACGAACCATTACCTCAGTTGAAATTGCCCAGCGATGGCGAGAAACACTTGGGGATATGCCTGGGGTTAGATCATTGCGAATAGATGCCAGTGCCGGCCGCAGTTCTCCGCCAATAGATATTGAACTAAGAGGTGGGGATTTAGATACCCTGCGGCTTGCTGCCGATGAAGTAAAACAAGCGCTAAGAGGTTTTGATGGAGTTTATGATATAAGAGATACGTTTGATGGTGGTGGCTCGGAAGTGAATATTACCCTTACTGCAGAAGGGCAATCATTGGGCTTAGGCCACGCCGAGCTTGCACGGCAAATACGCCAAGCCTTTTTTGGGGCAGAAATTCAACGAATTCAACGGGGTCGTCACGAGGTAAGAATTTACACACGCCTACCATTGGCCGAACGCAACTCGTTACAAGCATTACGGGATTTATGGATTCGCCTACCTAACGGTGACAACGTACCTTTTTCGGTGGTAGGGCAAATACATGAGCAAACCGGCGTGAGTGTGATTAACCGAAAAAACAGAATGCGGGTTGTTGAGGTATTAGCCGATTTAGATAAAAGCAAAGTGGAACCTAATAGGGTAACGAGTGTTCTGCAAAATGAAACCCTTAAAGATATTCATCAAAAATATCCTTCGGTGTCATTCTACTTTGGTGGGGAAGCCGAGGAGCAAGCCGCCAGTACAAAAACTCTAGGTGTTTCTGGGGTTATTATGCTGATGCTAATTTATGCAGCCTTAGCGATACCTTTGCGCTCTTATTTAAAACCCTTAGCCATTATGTCGGTGTTGCCCTTTGGGGTGGTGGGAGCATTTTTAGGGCATATCCTCTTAGGTAAAGATCTTAATATCTTATCTATTGTTGGGATTATTGCGCTAATGGGGATTTTAGTGAATGACAGTTTAGTATTGGTTGACTACATGAACCAGGCTAAAGCTCGAGGACACAAGTGGAGAGAAGCGATTCAAGAGGCAGGGGTAAAGCGTTTTAGGGCGGTGTTTTTAACCTCAATTACTACCTTTTTTGGTTTGCTCCCGATACAAATGGAAAGCTCCATTCAGGCACAGTTTTTAAAACCTATGGCGATATCAGTCTCTTTTGGGGTGTTATTTGCCACAACGATGACGCTTTTACTGGTTCCTGTCTTGTTGTTAATCGCTGATGATATAAAGCTTTTTTTTAATAAAAACAAAGCCTAGTTATAGTTTGTTGAGAGTGATTGTTTGATGCGCGTCAATAAATAAGGTTTTTTTGTAAATTGCTGCTTGCAAGCTAATGAAACAGAATTTAGAATTTGTAACATTAGAGGCAAAATTGATCGAGAATGATTAAAAACAAATAGTATGGTGATGTTTTTATAAGCATTATGCTGATTGTTGCATTAGTAAGCGTTCTTAAAAACTAACGATAATAAAAAAAGAGTAATAGGAATATATTATGGCTACGCCAATAGAACAAAACCCCAATTATGCATCACAGCCAGATAACACTAATCTTGATCATATTCCAGGTGATATGGGGTGGATTCCTTGGTTAGGTAACACGCTTAACTGGGTAGAAGATTTATATGGATTTATAGAAAAAGCCCATAAAAAATACGGTGAAGTATCAAAGATAAAAATTGGTGGCCAAGTTGGTTTAATGGTGTTGGGAGCAGAGAACTACAAAAGGATTTATCTGGATAAAGATAAAAATTTCTCGACGATGATGGGCTATGAAAACTCACTTAACCACTTTTATCGTGGTGGTTTATTAATGCGTGATTTTGATGACCATCGTTTTCAGCGTCGTATGTTTCAAACTGCTTTTAAAAATGAGCCGATGAAAGGCTACATAAAAATCATGAATCCAGAATTAAAAATGCATATGGATGACTGGATTAATGATAAAGATTTTCACTTTTTCTTGTCGATTAAAAAAGCCTTATTGGATGTAGGAGCCAGAACTTTTATTGGTGTCGAAGAGTCTGGTGAAATGGAAAAAATGAACGAAGCTTTTTGTAATATCAGTGAACAGGGTTTAATGAGCCTTGTGAAAAAAGATATTCCAGGGTTAAAGTATCACAAAGGGATGCAAGGTAAGCGTTATTTAGATGGCTATTTTAAAAAGTTAATTCCTGTTCGTCGTAAAGGTGATGGCGAAGATATGATGAGTTTTATTTGTAAAGAAACTCAGGACGATGGTAGTTATTTTCCTGACGCTGACTTAATTCCACAGCTATCTTTTTTATTGTTTGCAGCTCACGATACAACTACTAGCGCCTTAACTCATATGATTTATCATACTGCAAAACATCCTGAGTGGCAGGAGCGCTTGCGTAGAGAGGCGCAAGCATTAGGTAAAGACCAGTTGGAGTATGAAGACTTAGATAGCATGACAGATATGGAGTTAGTGTTTAAAGAAGCACTACGGATGAACCCATCGGTTTCGCTCATGACTCGTCGTACGATTGCCGACTGCCAAATAGGTGATTATAAAGTACCTGCTAATACTATGATTTTCTTACCCCCTGGTTTTAATCATCGTATGAAAGAATACTGGAGTAACCCAGATAAATTTGACCCTGAGCGTTTTGCTCCAGGTAGAGAAGAACACAAAAACCACTCATTTTGTTATATGCCTTTTGGTGGTGGTGCCCATAAATGTATCGGTATGCACTTTGCTAATATGCAAGCTAAATGCTTTATGCATCAATTTTTGCTTACTTATCGTTACTCTGTACCTAAAGATTACAACCCAAAAATGGAAGCCTTCCCACTACCTAAAACCGCTGATAACTTACCGATAAAATTAGAACGCATTTGATGGTTTGTGTGGCATTATTAAAGGGAGCTTTGGCTCCCTTTTTTGTTAATTGTGTGAGAGCTTTATATGATAGATGTGGTAAAAGCATTAAGAGAGAAAAACCAAACTGTACCAACACCGCTCACCTTGCCTGAGTTTGAAGATATTATTGATGTAGAAGAGGCTATATTGCTGCGATTACCCGAGGATTACCGCAAATTTCTATTAAAAGTCAGTGATGTGGTTTTTGGTAGTATTGAGCCTGCCACGATAGTTGATATGAACTCCCATACCTATTTACCCGATGTTACAGCTTTGGCCTGGGAGATTGGTATTCCAAGAGATGTTTTGGTTATTTGCGAAGACCGTGGTGATTATTACTGTATGGATCAAAATGGTAGAATTGGCTTTTGG
>CBDUPS010000143.1:0-5145 GCA_965369155.1 uncultured Spongiibacteraceae bacterium | reverse complement strand
TTACCGCATCGATTGTTGCGTGTTTTTTAAGCGTAACAGTTACATTAGATTGCTTGATACGAGAGATTAAAAAATCCATTAATTTTTCATTGGGCAAGTAAGCAAGCCCTGCGACTTTTAGTGTACCGCCCAAGCTGGCTTCTTGCTCCCACAATGTAACCCTGTGGCCCAATTGGGCGCAGGTTAAAGCCGCCTCCATACCAGCCGGTCCACCACCAATAATAAGCACCTTTTTAACCTGAGGTTGAGGAATGTTAGACTCTTTTCCCACATCAGGGTTAACGGCACAGGTAACGGGTTTGCTTAATAAAATATTACTGACACACACATAGCAGTAAATACAAGGGCGAATACTGTCGCTATCAGATGCAATGAGTTTATTGGGTAACATGGGTTCAGCTAGCAATTTACGACCCATAGCAACAAAATCAAAGTCACCGTTTCCGATCATCTTATTTGCTACATCAGCCTCTATACGGCCAACTGCAATAATGGGGATGCCTACCGCTTTTTTTATTGCCTTGGCAAACGGAGTAAAGCCAGCTGGCTTGTGTACGATGGGAGCCTCGGTAAAGCCAATATCACTATTAACATTGGCATAGGCACTAACATCAATAGCATTAACCACATTTTGTTCTAGTAGTTTGGCAAGGTTAATAGAGTCTTCTATGGTGATGCCATTTTCAACACGGTATTCCATAGCATCAAGTCGGCAAATGATTGGGAACTCTTCACCTGTTGCTTGTTTTACAGCCTTAATGACCTCAACTAAAAAACGGGTACGGTTTTCAAAGCTACCTCCGTATTGATCAGTTCTTTGATTTGAGGCGGGGGATAAAAATGAGGCAAGTAAATAGCCGTGGCCTGCATGAATTTCAATGGCATCAAAACCTGCTTTTTTTACCAGCTTTGCTGCCTGAGCATATTGTTGCACCATTTGCTGAATGCGCTCTTCTGTTAAAACCTCATAGGTTGGTCCTTTCCCATCAGGGCCTGCACTTCTAAAAAAGGTGGATAACTCGGGCTTTGTTAGAGCAGAAAAAATTCCGGATTTAGATTTTTTAGGTTCAGAAGGCACTAATTGCGGAAACCCCTGGGCTGAATCTTCTCCAGAGACCTTTCCCCCATGATTTAGCTGAATTGCGATTTTAGTGTTATATTTTTTTACCCGTTGTACTAATTCCCGTAAGCTGGGTAAAAAACGTTCATTAGATAACCCTATCTGGTTTGGCATGGTCGCACCAGCAGGCCAACTGATTGTGGTTGTTTCAACAATAATTAAGCCTACACCACCTTTAGCGCGTTCTTCATAATAACGAATAAGGCGTTGTCCACAATGACCATCAGCTTCTGCCAGATTAGAGCCCATTGGTGCCATAATAATTCGGTTTTTCAGCGATAAATGGCTTATTTTTCCTGATTGGAGTAGATTCGAATGGTTCATATAAACGCCTGATAATAACAATTTATGTTATTTATGATAGTTGAGGCAGGTAAACTATGCAGGGCATAAAATACCGTTTTTATAAGCATTTTCGTTCACAGTTTTTTATATTAGACTGCAGATAGTCCCTTAAAGAATCCATCAGAATAATAAAAGCATTATGGCCAGTTTACATGTTCCCGTCAGAAAACTTTGGCGGCTCCTTGATTATTTAGAAACGATTGGTATTGATGCTGAGGCTGTTGCTGAAAAAAGCCACCTCAGCTATCAGTCGATTTTCGCTCTTGATAAAAATGCATTGATTTCAAAGTTTCAGTATTCTGTTTTATATCAGAATGCAGCACAGCAAATGCAAAGTATGGGGAAGTCATTACCATGGGCGGCTGGAGTTGGCACGGATGCTTTTCGTTTAATGTGTTACTGTATGGTGAGTTCAAAAACACTGGGTATTGCTTTACAACGTGCAGCAGACTTTGAACGGCTACTCATGCCACAAATTGGCCATAGAGTCGATCTGATTCAGAGTAATGGCACAGCAAAACTAACTTATATAGTACAAACCGAGAAATTTGGCGATACTTTTGCCCCAGAACATTGGGATCGTTCTCCGCATCTTGAGGCTGTCTCCAAATCATCGGGTTTGGAGGTTTGGTATGCGCTTTGTGGCTGGCTGGTGGCAAAGCCAATCTTATTACAATCGGTGTCTATTTCTGCCCCCTATGTGTCTAAAAACTATGAAAAGCGTTTACAGTCAGTTTTTCAATGTCAGGTGGCTTTTAATGCAGAGGAAACAGCATTTTGCTTCGATGCAGCCATGTTGGATTATCGATTAGTCCACACATCAGAATCAATGGATAAGTTTTTACAAAGTAGTCTTTACCAACTTTGGGAGATGGACCATCGACCAGTGAGCACCAGTGCTGCGATAAAATCCTTAATAGGCACTAATTTTAGAGATGGTATCCCTAGTCTAGAAGAAATGGCTGAGAATATGCATATGTCTGTTTCTACATTAAGGCGTTACTTAACGAAGGAAAATACCAGCTATCAAAAACTAAAAGATGAGAGTCGCCGCCAAGTGGCTATTGAATTACTGTGCAGTAGCGATATGAAAATGGCTGATATTAGTGATCAGCTTGGCTTTTCTGATACCAGCTCTTTTATTCGCTCTTTTCGTGGCTGGACCAACGTAACACCTAAAGTATTCAGAGAGACGATGACTAATACCGCAGTTTCAAGTAAGGGTATAGAGAGCACTTGAGCTATTTTCCCGCAGTGGATAAAAATGCCTATAGATAAGAGCATTTTTGATCTAATACTTTCCAAGAAAGTTTCTTATAGTGAACTTTACAGCCGTTAGACTTCTGGGAGTATTTTATGGGACGTTATGTATTAACAGGTGGCGCTACAGGTATTGGCCTGGCGATAAAACAAAAACTGGTTGAGCAAGGGCATGAACTCATTGTTATTGATGTAAAAAATGCTGATGTTGTGGCCGACTTGTCGAGTTTGGAAGGCCGGCAAAAAGCTATTGAGCAGGTTTTTTCTCAAGCTAAAGATGGGTTAGATGGTTTTATTGCCTGTGCTGGTGTGGGGGGCAATACAACCAATACTCCGTTGATTGCACAGGTTAATTATTTTGGTGCAGTGCAGTTAGCAGATGCTTTCGTTGACTTAGTGTCTCTTAAAAAAGGCTCAATGGTTCTTATTTCGTCTAACTCAGCACCAATGGCTGAAGATATGCCTCTTATGGAGGCAATGTTAGATGGTAACGAAGGTACTGCCATTGGCCTTGCTAAAAATATCAGTGCCCATGGAGTTTACAGTGCCAGCAAACAGGCTCTAGCTCGTTGGATGCGCAGGATGACGCCTGCCTTTGCAGCGAAAGGGGTTCGTATCAATGCGGTGGCTCCCGGTTATACGCAAACACCAATGACCGAAGCGGTAGAAAATGATCCGCAGTATCGTGATGCGATTCTTGAGTTTTTAAAGAGCATTCCTGTAGGGCATCCTGGGGCACCTGAAGATATAGCTGAGCCTGTATTGTTTTTGTTAAGTTCCAAGGCTCGTTATATTTGTGGGTCAGTGATTTTTGTTGATGGCGGTCATGATGCCATGTTGCGGCCAGAGCAAATTTAAGTCAGGGCAGGCTACTTGAATAAAAAGCCTTTATGGTTCGCATAAAGGCAGGCATAGTCTATGCTGAGTTATTAATTTTGGTGTCATCATATTAAGGCTTGGGAGCTATGTGCTTTGTTTGATTGGGCAATACTGGCAATGGCTGGTTTTCTGGCGGGCCTGCTTAATGCAGTGGCAGGCGGAGGCAGCTTTATTACATTACCCGCCTTGATATGGGTTGGAGTGCCACCGATAGCAGCTAATGCAACGGGTACTACAGCATTGCTCCCCTGATACATTGCCAGTGCTTGGCGCTTTAGACGAGATATATCTGCCCCTGATGGATTGGGGTTTTTTACGGTTATCTGTATTGCCATGATCGGTGGCTCGCTAGGGGCTGTAGTTCTTTTATTGACAACGAGAGATTTTTTTCAGAACTTATTCCTTGGCTCATTTTATTCGGGACTATAGCTTTTGTAATTCCCTCGGCTGCTTTGCTGTCAAAAAAACGCTCTTTGTCACTCCCTGCCGATGTAAAAGAGCCCCAAGGCTATCGTGCTACGGCTATTAACATGACTATTTTGGGAGCGGTTTGCGCTTATGGCGGTTATTTTAATGGTGGGTTGGGTATTATTTTATTGGCTGCTTTAGGAATAATGGGGCAAAGGTCTTTACAGGGAATGAATGGACTTAAATGTTTGTTGTCGGCAGTATTAACTATAGTGTCGATTGTGGTCTATGCGGCAGGAGATGTGATTGAATGGCAGTATATTGTGTTGTTGGCCGTAGCGGCTATTTTAGGTGGATATGCAGGAGCTGCGCTGGCTTATCGTACCTCCCAAATAGTATTGAAAAGTGTGGTTGTCAGTGTTGGTTTGCTTATGTCAGTTGGTTTTTTTTGGTTTAATTGTTAAAAAAGTAGAGGTAAATAAATGATGTTACAAAATAAAGTCGCTCTTATTACGGGTTCAGGGCAGGGCGTAGGACAAGGTATTGCTCTGGCTATGGCAAAACAAGGGGCTAAAATAGCGGTAACAGGACGAACTTTAACAAAGCTAGAAAAAACCTGTGAGCTAATCACAAATTTAGGAAGTGAGGCGATAGCGGTACAATGTGATGTAAAAGAGATGGCCTCTTTAGAGCAATGTGTGAATAAAGTAGTAAGTGCTTTTGGCACGATTGATATTCTAGTAAATAATGCCCAAGAAGTTCCTTTAGGTGATTTACACAGTATCACTGAGGATGCGCTGGAAGCAGGCTGGCAATCAGGCCCAAAAGCGACATTACGCCTGATGAAGCTGTGCTATCCCCATTTAAAAGGAGGAGGCTGTATTGTTAATTTAGCCAGTACCGCAGCCAAGCGTTGGGATGCCAGCGGCTTTGGTGCTTATGCTGCGGTAAAAGAAGCAACCCGGGCATTAACTCGTGCTGCGGCTTGTGAGTGGGCTAAAGATGGTATTCGTAGCAATGTGGTTTTACCTCATGCCACATCACCAGGTTTAAAATGGTGGATTGAAAATAAACCAGAGGAAGCAGCTGAGTTTATAGCAACAATCCCCATGCAACGGGTAGGTGACTGCGAG
>CBDUPS010000142.1:0-5151 GCA_965369155.1 uncultured Spongiibacteraceae bacterium | reverse complement strand
CTATCGCATTTATTCATGATGTAGGGGCCGGTGGCTTATCTAATGCGTTTCCTGAGTTAGTTAAAGATGGCAACCAAGGTGGTAAGTTTGAGCTTCGCAATATCCCCAACGACGAACCGGGAATGTCACCATTAGAAATTTGGTGTAATGAGTCTCAAGAGCGTTATGTGTTAGCGGTTACCCCAGAGAATTTCGCCACCTTTGAGGCAATTTGCCAACGGGAGCGTTGCCCCTTTGCTGTGGTAGGGCAGGCGGTTGAAGAAAAACACCTTACCTTAACCGATAGCCATTTTGACAATGAGCCGGTTGATTTACCCATGTCGGTGTTATTTGGCAAGCCCCCTAAAATGTCCCGTAGTTACGAGACTATTACACCTAATCTTCCTCCCTTAAAAACCGATGGGATTGATTTAACCGAAGCGGCTCGGCGGGTTTTACAGTTACCTACTGTGGCGAGTAAAGGTTTTTTAATTACCATTGGTGATCGCAGTGTTACCGGTTTAGTGGCACGGGATCAAATGGTTGGCCCTTGGCAGGTGCCAGTTGCCGATGTGGCGGTTACCAGCGCTTCATTTGATGAGTATGTGGGTGAGGCAATGGCGATGGGTGAGCGAACCCCTATAGCCTTAATTAACGGTGGGGCTTCAGGGCGCATGGCAGTGGGTGAGGCTATTACCAATATCGCACCAGCGGCTATTGGCCCCCTTAAAAATATAAAGTTATCAGCAAACTGGATGTGCGCGGCAGGACACCCTGGGGAAGACCAAAAATTATTTGAAACAGTAAAAGCCGTAGGCATGGAGTTATGTCCTGAGCTTGAGATGGTTATTCCTGTGGGTAAAGACTCCATGTCGATGCGTACAGTATGGAATGATAATGGCGCAGAAAAATCAGTAACCGCACCGTTATCCTTAGTGATTTCAGCATTTGCTCCTGTGGTTGATGTGCGTAAAACCTTAACCCCACAGTTGCAAAAACAGTTAGATAGCCGGCTTTTATTCATTGACTTAGGCCAAGGCAAAAACCGTTTAGGCGGCTCAGCATTGGCTCAAGTTTATCGTCAAGTAGGTAATGACTGCGCAGATGTTAATTCAGCAACGTTACTTAAAGGCTTTTTTAACGCAGTACAGCAATGCGTAGCGCAGCAATTATTATTGGCCTATCACGATAGAAGTGATGGTGGCTTATTTACCAGTATTTGTGAGATGGCTTTTGCCGGTCAGCAAGGGGTTGATGTATCGCTAGACGCCTTAGGCAATGAGCCATTAAGTGCGTTGTTTACAGAAGAACTCGGTGCGGTATTGCAGGTCTCGGCTAACAACTTAGCAAAAGTACAAGCTATTTTTGCCAAACAAGGATTAGCTGAATTCACCCATAATGTAGGTGGCCTCAACAGTGAAGACACCATTAACTTCACACAAAATAATAAAACGGTTCTGCAAGAGACTCGGGTATCGTGGCAACGATTGTGGAGCAACACCAGTTATCAAATTCAAAAAATGCGTGATAACCCCAAGTGTGCCGAACAAGAGTTTGCGTTATTACTTGATACCAAAAACCCCGGTTTACATGCCAATTTAACTTTTGATGTAAACGACAATATAGCCGCGCCCATGATCGCAACAGGTGTTAGACCTAAAGTGGCGATTGTTCGTGAGCAAGGGGTTAATGGCCATTACGAAATGGCAGCGGCCTTTGATCGGGCAGGTTTTGATACCTTTGATGTTCACATGAGCGATATTTTATCAGGCCGTCTTACCTTAGAAGGCTTTAAGGGTTTAGCTGCCTGTGGTGGCTTCTCATACGGTGATGTTTTAGGTGCAGGTGAAGGCTGGGCAAAAACCATTTTGTTTAATTCTGTTGCCCGGGAGCAGTTTAGCCAGTTTTTTGACCGCAAAGATACCTTCACTTTAGGAGTCTGTAACGGTTGCCAAATGCTGTCTAACTTACATGAATTAATCCCCGGCGCCGATCATTGGCCACGTTTTGTCCGTAATGAGTCGGAGCGCTTTGAGTCTCGTTTAGTGATGGTTGAAGTACAAAAAAGTCCGTCGTTACTTTTACAGGGAATGGAAGGCTCTAGAATGCCGGTAGTGGTGTCCCACGGTGAAGGACGCGCTGAGTTTGCCTCAAACAACCAAATAGAGGCGCTTAAGCCTACGTTGGCATTAGCTTATGTTGATAATTACGGCAAAATAACAGAGCAATTTCCCGCCAACCCTAATGGTTCTCCACAGGGTGTTACTGGGGTTACCAGCATGGATGGCCGAGTTACTATTATGATGCCACATCCAGAGAGGGTGTTTAGGTCGGTACAAAATTCATGGCACCCTGATACTTGGGGTGAAGATGGCCCTTGGATGCGGATGTTCCGTAATGCCAGAGTGTGGTCTTCATAGGCATAAGTGTGATTGAAAACGAATTCGGTGGTACTGTTGCGCCACTAAAATAAAAAGTTATTAAAAGAATTATAAACAGTAGGGATAAAAACCGATGTTAAACCAGTACCCTTGGTGGAAGAACCTTTTTATTGCTGTGGTATTAGCCATTAGTATCATTTATGCCTTGCCTAACCGCTATGAGCCAGATCCGGCGATTCAAGTATCCAGTCAGCAAAGTGGCTTACAAATACAGCAGGCTATTTTAGATCAGGTTACCGCAGCGCTTACGGCGAATAATATTGAGTATAAAAATGCCATCGTACAGGAAAAAGGCAGTTTGCTGATTCGCTTAGTATCAACAGACGATCAATTACATGCCAAAGAAGCCATCACCAGAGTACTCGGTGATGGTTTTGTTGTGGCGCTAAACTTAGCACCAACAACACCAGAGTGGTTGAGAAAAATAGGTGCTGGGCCTATGAAACTAGGTTTAGATTTAAGTGGTGGTGTGCATTTTTTATTAGAAGTCGATACGCAGGTGGTTATTGAGCGTCGTTTAGAAACTTATATGGGTGATTTACGGCAGATGTTACGCGATGAAAAAATTCGTGGCCGTTTAGATATTAACGATAAAAAAGTAGAAGGGAGTTTTAGTAGCGCTGAATTACGTGATAAGGCTGAGTCATTAGCTAAAAAAGAATTTCCCCGGGTATTAACACAAACCCTAAATCGTGGGGATGATTACTTTTTATATTTATCGCTATCTGAGACAGAAATTACCGAGTTAGGTAATGATGCAGTTGATCAAAACTTAACGACGTTACGTAACCGAGTTAATGAATTAGGTGTGGCAGAGCCATTGGTACAACGGCAGGGTCGTAATCGTATTGTGGTGGAGTTACCCGGTGTTCAAGATACTGCCGAAGCTAAGCGTATTTTAGGTAAAACCGCTAACTTAGAGTTTCGTTTAGAAGCTGATCCAGCAGCGCCTAGAGGATCAAAAGAGACTTTCCCTTTTAAAGATGAAAGATCCTACGGGCAGGCCGCAGCAGACTTAGAGTCTAGAGTTATTATTACTGGTGAAAATGTATCAACTGCTCGTTCAGGCTTTGATCCTGAAACCAACCAACCCGAGGTAAGTATTACGCTGAATGGTTATGGTGGTAAGTTAATGCATAAAGCGACCCGAACTAATATTAACCGCCGTTTGGGTGTGCTGTTTATTGAGCAAAAAACCCGTACAACTTATAGCGAAGGTAAAGATGGTGAGATCATCACCCATCGACAAAAATACTACGATAAAGAAATTATTAGTTTAGCCACTATTCGCGCTGCATTAGGAACCCAATTTCGTATTACCGGCTTAGATAGTCCTGAAGAAGCCAGTGAATTATCATTATTATTAAGAGCGGGTGCGCTGGCAGCGCCAATGGATTTTGTTGAAGAGCGTACCGTAGGGCCATCACTAGGGGCTAAAAATATTGCCCAAGGCTGGCTGTCGATTCAGGTAGGTATGATTTTAGTTTTAGGATTTATGCTACTGCGTTATCGCATGTTCGGCGTATTTGCTAACGTGGCATTAATGTTTAATGTGGTAATTCTAGTGGCATTTATGTCATTGTTATCGGCCACACTTACCTTGCCTGGACTTGCAGGTATCGTACTTACCGTGGGTATTGCCGTTGATGCTAACGTACTTATTTTTGCCAGAATAAGGGAGGAGTTAGATTCAGGTTTATCACCCCATCAGGCAATCAATGCCGGTTATGAAAGAGCCTTTATTACCATTGTTGATGCCAACATTACCACTTTAATTGTGGCCTTAATTTTGTATCTCATTGGTACAGGGCCTATCAAGGGCTTTGCGATCACTTTATCCGTAGGTATTGTCACCTCAATGTTTACCGCCATTATGTTGAGCCGCTCGCTAGTTAATTTTTGGTATGGGCGCAAAAAGAAATTAACGACATTGAAAATTTAAGGACTCATCATGAAAAAAGAAAAGCGTATGTTTAATTTTATGGGGCAGAGAAAAATTGCAGCTGTTTTCTCTATTATTCTGCTGATGGTGTCTATAGGTTCATTGTTTGTTAATAACCTACAGTTAGGCTTAGATTTTTCAGGCGGTACCTTAGTTGAGATAGAGTTAGAAAAGCCGTACCCATTAGAATCTATTCGAGAGGCACTAGAGGCTAATGATTTTAAAAATGCCATCGTTGTCCATTTTGGCGCAGAAACAGATGTACTTATTCGCTTAGCCAGTGATGCCAATGATGATGCTATTGGTGAGACTGTTTCGGCCTTAATCAACAAACAAACAAATCAAACTGTAAAGGTTTTACGGGTTGAATTTGTTGGACCACAGGTGGGGGATGATCTCCGTGACCAAGGTGGTTTAGCGCTACTAACCGCTTTTGCCATGATTATGCTGTATGTGGGTTTTCGCTTTCAGTTAAAGTTTGCTGTTGGGGCGGTATCTGACTTAATTCACGATGTTATTATCGTAGTGGGTATGTTCTCTTTATTTCAGTGGGACTTTGATTTAACCGTTTTAGCGGCTATTTTAGCGGTTATTGGTTACTCCCTTAATGATACGATTGTTATTGGTGACCGTATCCGTGAGAATTTTCATAGGCTACGTAAAGGTACGGCAGAAGAAATCATTAACATTTCAATTAACGAAGTTTTAAGCCGAACGGTGGTTACCTCTTTAACAACGGTATTGGTTTTATTAGCACTATTGTTTGTTGGTGGTGATGCTATTGAAGGT
>CBDUPS010000141.1:0-5193 GCA_965369155.1 uncultured Spongiibacteraceae bacterium | reverse complement strand
AAGTAGTTTTTCGGCAACCAGCCCAATATCTTCTTTACTGGCAAAGTTTTCGATAACCACAGAAAACTCATCACCCCCTAAGCGACAGGCAAAGTCGCTACCCCTAAGGGCTGTTTTTATGTGCTCGGCAACCGACTGTAGTACTAAATCTCCTGCATCATGACCTAATTGATCGTTAATGGGTTTAAAGCCATCGAGATCCATATACAACAGTGCGAAAGGCTTTTTGCTACGATCTGAGCGTAATGCAGCCCTTGGGAGTTCTTCATCAAAATACGCTCTATTGGGTAAACCGGTTAAAGCATCGTGCAGGGATAAATATTCTGCGGCATGTTTTTGCTCTTCTAATCGGCACTGTAATTGTTGAGTCATTCGCTCATAAATCATAACTAAGCTCATAACAGAGAAGAAGCTAACAAACCACGTTACATCAGGCATAGTGGGTAGGCCAACGGCAGGGAAAAAGCCAGATAACTTGGCAGAATAAATCATAAAGGAATAGTATAGAAAAATAAAAATAGTCCATACGCTACCACCAATCCAACCGGTTAAACAGTACGCCAGTACAGCTGGAACCATAAAAACATAACCGGAATGACTCACTAAAGGTCCTCCAGAGTAATAGGTTCCGATAGAGGCACCAATACATAGAGAACAGATAAGCAGATGAGAAATGACTTGGTATTTGCCGGTATAGCGCAAAAATAATAGTAGAAAGGTATATATACTAAGCAAAGGAATGCTGAGGTAATTGAGCAGCGTAACAACCTTGCTATTATCGTGCGATACAAGGGTAATATACGCATACATTAAGCCAATAACGATAAACTGAATAAGAATAATGCCAGTTAATAATCGATGGCGGTACAAAGATTCATGATTATTGCTATGGTTTGTATTGGCAGCAAAGTAATCAAGCAACTTTAAAAATATGTTATCTGGGGGAGGCAGCATATATATGAATATTATAGTAAAAAACCCTAAAAACTATAAAGTATTAAGCGTTAAAAAGGTAGTTATTTCTTAATCAGTTTAATGACACATTGTGTCGTAATATAATTATAAAATAAAAATATGAATATAAAAGAATCTGTAAACAGTATTTCAATCGAGCAAGCATTAGCAGGCGATGTTCACTTTATCGTTCCTAATAGCCGTCTTAGTCGTATTTTAAAGCAGCGCTTAGGCCAGTGGTCAGCAGGTGGCTCTTGTGTGTTTACGCCACCTAAAGTATCACTACTTAAAAACTGGGTAGAACAAACGGTTGAGGAGGCGCTATTAAGTGGCCAGTTAAGCCCGGCAAACTTACCTTTACCCATGCTTAGCGCTAGTGAGGAGCGCCTGCTATGGGAAAGTGCCGTTGAATCCGTCTCCTGTGATGCCTTACTCGACACAGAGCAAGCCGCAAGCATAGCCATGGAAACCCACCATCTGTTACAAACAGGCTGCTTAGATATCCCTGAGAATATTTACGAAGTAGAGTGGCAGAATTTTTTAACATGGCAAAAAGCCTTTGTTGAATTGTGTAATAAACATAAACGCTGTAATCAGTGGAGCTATTATAAAAACGTACTGGATGTGGCTTTACCAAAAATAGACGTTAAAGCTTGCTTGGTATTAATCGGCTTTATCGAATTTACCGCAATAGATGAACACGCCCTTAATATATTGCGTAATAAAGGTGTTGAAATCGCCATAGCAAAATTACCTATTGAAGAAAGTACGCAACAGCTTTACCCCTGTAGTTCATTAGATGATGAGTTTTTACAGGCACTGTCTTGGGCTAAACAAAGTATTGAACAAAATCCTAATGGTATTTACGCGCTGCTGGTAAGTAACTTAGATCAGCATCGTTACACACTCGATAGTTTAAGTCGGCAGATATTTCACCCCGATGAATTACTACCTAGTGGTGATGAGGTGGTTTACAGCTACAATTTAGCCTTAGGTAAACCTATGGTTGAATTTGCCGTAGTACAAACCGCCTTAGACTTACTTAAGTTGCTAGATCCAGCACGGCCAATAGAATACGAAGTGTGGAGCAGGCTTTTCTTATCTATATATTGCTTTGCTGATAAAGATCAGAGCTTACAGCGGGCGCAGATAGACGCATGGTTACGGCAACATAATAAACCGTACTTATCAGTAAAAGAGGTAGTGGCATTACTTAGTGATGAAAAAAGCATTAAATCGCCTGAATCGTTATTAGCTATTATTACGGAATTAGCCAATAACGAGGTACCTAAAAAACTCTCAGCAGAGGCTATTGAGCAGCATCTACAATTTTGTGGTTGGCCCGGTGAGCCGTTATTAAGTAGTGAGCAAAAAACCGTAAACGCTTTTTGGCGACATTTATCTGAGCTTGAGGCTATTCAGCCTTTAATGGGAGAGGGTGCAGACAAAGCACTGTATTGGTTGCAGCGAGAACTGCGAGAGGCGATTCACCAAAACGTAGGTAGTGATAACGCACCGCTACAAATAATGGGTATGTTAGACGCGGTGGGTCGGCAATTTGATGGCGTATGGATTGTTAACTTAACCGATGAGAACTGGCCGGTAGCCCCCAAGCCTAACCCATTTATTCCCTGGCAATATCAAGAGCATTTGCCCCACGGTAACAGCTTGCGAGAATTTTTATATGCTGAAAAAGTGACCGAGCAATTATTTAGTTTAGCCCGTGTGGTTAATTGTAGTTATAGCAAAGTGATTGATGAACGAGATGCTAACCCAAGCCCTTTTATAGAGCATTTGCCTCATGGTGAACCGATTACACCTGCTGTTATAGGCATTACCCCATATATTACTAAAACCTATCAGGTGGATAATGTGTATAACCAGCCGTGGCTTAACTGGGTAGATGATGTTGTGGGTTTGCCAATAAAAGATGCCGCATCAGTAAAAGGGGGAGCCAATTTATTTAAACAGCAGGCAGTATCACCCTGTTTAGGCTATTTAAGCCGTAGCGTATTACCTTGTGTTGATGAAGTGGTAGAGCCTGAAGATGAATTATCGAGTTTAGATAAAGGTAATTTACTGCACTGGACGCTAGAGTTCTTTTATCAAGAGTATTCAACATTAGCGTTATTAGCGCAGCTTGATGACGCGCAATTAAAACGTACGGTAAGTGTATTTATAAAGCAGGCGATAGATAAGCTTGCCAGTAAGGGTAAAGTTTTAGGTAAAAAAGAAAGCCGCCTTGAAACACAACGCTTACTAGACGTAATAATCCCTTGGCTTAACCAAGAAAAAAGCCGTGAGAACTTTACCGTAGTAGCACGGGAAAAATCACTCACCTTTACCTTTAATGGGTTTGCCATAAGAGGGCAAATAGATCGTATCGACCAGCTCGATAATCAGCAGCATATTATTATGGATTATAAAACAGGGGGCAGTGTCTCCACAAAAAACTGGTATGAACCACGCTTACTTGATCCGCAAATGCCACTGTATTTAATTGGCTCTGATGTTAGTGAGGTAGCCGGAATACTATTAGTGCAACTTAATAATAACGAGCAAAAAGCCTTAGGGGTTATTGATGAAAGTAACTATGGGTTTTCTGCAAAAACTGTTGCGGTAATGGCTGAGGGGCAAAAAAATACCGTGGTGGGAACCTACGGCGACTGGCAAACACTTCGTACACACTGGCAAAGCCAGCTTAATATTTTAGCCGACGAACTAACAGAGGGTTATGGTGCTAGGGTTATTTATGATGACACTAGCGCACAATGGAGTGATGCTTATCCATTGTTACGTTACGCCGAAATTCTCCAACAGCAGCAAAGCTTGCTATTAAGTGCTAAGGAGAACAGCCATGAGTAAATCAACCAATAAACCTGCCGATGCGTTACAACGCCAACAGGCAATTGATCCTCGTCAGTCATTTATTATTCAAGCCCCCGCAGGCTCAGGTAAAACAGAGTTGCTCACCCAGCGTTTTTTATCGTTACTCTCGGTGGTTAATAAGCCTGAAGAAATAGTCGCTATTACCTTTACCCGTAAAGCACAGGGTGAAATGCGGCATCGTATTTTATCAAATTTAAAAAAGGCACAAACACCCTTGCCTGATAATGCCCCAGAGCATGAAAGAACCACATGGCAATTAGCACATAACGCCTTAATGCGTAACAACGAATTTGGTTGGAATTTAATAGCCCATCCAGCGCGATTAAAAATACAAACCATTGATGGTTTTTCAGCATCGTTAGTGCAACAAATGCCATGGTCGGCAAAAAGTGGTGGTGCCTTACAAACCGCAGATGATGCCTTTGAGCTTTATGATGCAGCGGCAGATGCTGTACTGAAGCAGTTAGAAGGCGATAATGCCGTATTAGTTGATGCGCTGATTAGCGTGTTACAGGTAATGAATAATAACCAAGCGAATTTAAAAAAACTGATTGCGGTAATGCTTAGCAAACGAGACCAGTGGATGCGTCATATTCAACTGGGGGATCTTGATGCATTTAAAGAGGATATAGAAGCTACATTACGCTACTTGGTAGAAAGCCAACTACAGCAGGTAACACAACAATTAACCCACACCAATGAATTACAACCCTTAGCGGTTTATGCGGCGGGTAATATTAGCCCAGATAAAGAATCGGCGATTACAAATTTATTACAATGGAATGGAGCGCTTAAAGGTAAGCCACAATTTGTGTTAGATATATTATTAGGCCTTAGAGAGCTGTTACTTACTAAAGATGGCTCGTGGCGTAAAACGGTTAATGTTGGCCAAGGTTTTCCCACAACAGGTAAGGCTGAGAAAAAAGCAATTACTGATTTAATTGGCACGCTTTCAAGTAATGATGGATTAAGAGCAAGTTTATCGGCCATTAATGAGTTGCCATCACCTGAGTTGATAGAAGAAGAATGGCAGTTTTTTAAAGCACTTATTATTGTATTGCATTACAGCGCCGCACAATTACAACTCACCTTTATGGCAGAAAAAACTGTTGACCATAATGAAGTGGCACAACGGGCAGAACGGGCATTAGGTGATGATGAATCGCCCACCGAATTAGCCTTAAAAAAAGATCATCAAATATCGCACTTATTAGTTGATGAGTTTCAAGATACTAGCCACGGACAGTTTTCTTTATTTAAATCGCTAACACGAGAATGGTTACAAACCCCAGAAAAAACCCTGTTTTTTGTTGGCGATCCAATGCAGTCTATTTATCGTTTTAGAGAAGG
>CBDUPS010000140.1:0-5233 GCA_965369155.1 uncultured Spongiibacteraceae bacterium | reverse complement strand
TGATGCGTTTGTTATCTCATCACCCTGAGGTTGAGGTAAAAATTATTACTTCCCGTAGTGAAAAAGGGCGCTTCATCAATGTGTTGTACCCTAGCTTGCGGGGGGTAACCGACTTAGCTTTTACCGAACCAGATATTTCTGAATTAGCACAATGCGATGTCGTGTTTTTTGCTACACCTCATGCTGTAGCACTAAAAACCGTGCCTGCTCTTTTAGAAAAAGGGGTTAAGGTCATTGATTTGTCGGCAGACTTTCGCTTAAAAGATGCAAACCTTTGGGCGCAATGGTACGGACAACCACATACTGCTGCGGAGCTATTGCCAAAAGCGGTATACGGTTTACCAGAAACGAACAGAGATGCGATAAAAACAGCACAACTTATAGCATGTCCTGGGTGTTACCCCACATCGGTACAGTTAGGTTATTTGCCTTTGTTAGAGCAAGGTTTAATAAAAACCGAGGGATTGATTGCCAGCTGTGCGTCAGGGGTTAGTGGCGCTGGAAGGCAGGCAAAAATTCCAAGCTTATTTACTGAGGCTAGTGATAGTTTTAAATCTTATGCGACTAGTGGCCATCGTCATGGACCCGAAATACAGCAAGAGCTAAGCCTTGCTGCAGGTAAAGACGTTGATGTGACTTTTGTACCGCATTTGGTTCCTATGGTGAGAGGAATACATGCCACACTTTTTGCGGATTTAGAGCAAACAGATGTTGACTTACAAAAGGTGTTTGAAGAACGCTATAAAAATGAGCCTTTTGTTGATGTTATGCCGGCAGGATCGCAGCCTGAAACCAGAACGGTAAAGGGTTCTAATCTCTGTCGAATAGCGATACACCGGCCTAAGGGTAGTAATAAAGTTATCGTGTTATCGGTTATTGATAACTTAGTTAAAGGTGCGTCGGGACAGGCGGTACAAAACCTAAATATTGCCTTTGGCTTTCCTGAAACAATGGGTCTTGATGTTATTCCTTTGGTACCTTGATGATGGCTCGTGTTTGGCGCTATCTGAACAGTTTGCAAGTAAAGCACGTTATTTGGGGGCTGTTAGCACTGTTGGTGTTATTGGCTTGTTTGTTAATTTTAAATGGACAGCATACAGAGGAATTACAGCAAACTGTCGAGCAGCAGAGGGTTTCTATTGCGCAGCTGCAAGAAGAAAAACAAGCACTCATCAATAGTAGTAAGCAGCTATTGTTGGCACAAAGCATCGACAAGCAAACTATCGAGTCTATACGAAAAAGTCTTCGAGATCAGAGACAAGAATTAGGAGAGCTTGAGAAAGAGCTGAAATTTTACCGTGGTTTAATGACCCCAGATGACCGGCAAAGGGGGCTGAGTATTCGCGAGTTTCATGTAGAGAAAGACGAGCGACCTCGTGCATATTTGTTTTCTTTAGTTATGCAGCAATTAACCACACAACATAAACAGTTAACCGGTCATGTGTCGGTGACGATTACAGGCAAGCAGAATGATATTGACTTTAGCCATCCATTGAGCAGTCTTAGTGAAGATGTTGGCGAGGACGGTATAGCGCTTTCTTTTAAGTATTTTCAAATCATTGAGGGTCGCATAGTATTGCCAGAAGGTTTTCACCCTATAGCGATTATGATTTATGCTGAAAGTGAGGGTAAAACTAAACAAAAAGTGCGACAAACAATCGCTTGGCCTGACTATTCGGCTGAAAGTCTGCAGCTTGATTCTTTGTAGCATTGAAGATAATAAAATATATAACGATAGTAATAGTTGACCAAAATACTTGGTTAATACATACTTTAGTGTAGTTCTTATAATATAACTGGAGAGCAGATGTGGCGGTAGCTGAAACTTTTATCCCCCAGGCGCTGATGGTGACTCCTGCTGCGGTAAATAAAATTAAAACCCTTATAAGTGAAGAAGGTGACGAAAGCTTAAAATTAAGAGTTTTTGTGACAGGAGGCGGTTGCTCAGGGTTTCAGTACGGGTTTTCCTTTGACTCGGAGTCCGACGAAGATGACACGATTGTTGAAAAAGACGGCATAAAAGTCGTGGTTGATCCATTAAGTTATCAATATGTAGTAGGAGCAAGAGTTGATTATGTCGAAGGCTTAGAAGGTTCGCGGTTTTTGGTGGAAAACCCTAATGCAAGCACTACCTGTGGTTGTGGTGCATCCTTCTCTATTTAAAAAAATACTAATTTGCGAAGTAAACGCCGCCTAATATGGCGGCTTTTTTTGCCCCAGTTACGCTTGGGGCGTTTCCTGGTAACCGCTGCATCGTTTGTTTGGCAAGCCATGCAAAGGCAATAGCTTCAACCCAGTCAGGATGAATGCCTAGCTCAGCGGTGGTGCCAACATGCTGATGTGGCATTGCTTTAGAGAGCAGCTCAAGCAGTCTTTGATTATTTGCCCCCCCGCCACACAGATACACAGAAAAATCCTCAGTATTACAGTGCTGAAGAATGCCTATTTTTATGGTCTCTACAGTTAATTGTAATAAAGTAGCTTGTATGTCCTCAGGGGCAATAGAGGGGTTTATTAGTAGCTTATTTAGCCAAGAGGAATTAAAGAGTTCTCTTCCAGTGCTTTTCGGAGCCGGAGTTAAAAAATAAGGCTCCTCTAACATCGTTTGTAAAAGAGGGGCATCTACTTTTCCTGTGCTTGCCCACTGCCCGTCTTTATCAAAGGGTTGCTGCTTATGTAGGTTCACCCAGTAATCCATTAAGACATTGCCAGGGCCTGTATCAAAGCCAATAACCGGTTGATCTGAATTTAAAATCGTAATGTTGCTCATGCCGCCGATGTTGACGATGACTCGAGTCTTGGTAGGCGTAGAAAAAATAGCTTGATGGAAGGCGGGTGCTAAGGGGGCACCTTGGCCGCCACAGGCAATATCACGCCGGCGAAAATCAGCAACAGTGGTAATACCGGTTAATGTTGCTATGGTATTTGGGTCACCAATTTGTACAGTAAAGCCTAGCTCTTTATTGGGGTAGTGACGGATGGTTTGACCATGAGAGCCAATGGCGCAGATCGTCTCACTAGCAATATTATGTTGTGAGAGTAATTGTAATGAGGCTTTTGCAAAGTGCTGCCCCAAAAGCCGGTCTAATTCTGCGGCTCTATTAATTTCATCAGAGCCTTGAGCGTTAAGGGATAATATGTTCTCTTTTTCGGCATCAGCCCAAGGAACAGTGAGCGCATGAAGCAATTGCGGTTTATTGTTGCTAAAGCTCACAAGAGCTGCATCTATACCATCAAGACTTGTTCCCGACATGAGTCCAATAAATAACTCATTACTCACTAGTATTTTTACCTAAGAGGATTTGCTGCTCAAAGGTGGCTAACTGTAGTTTTCGGCCTTCAATAGCAGTTAAAAAACGGATCTTTTCATTATTATCAACTGATTTCGCTTTAGGGAGCTTTTCCACAATTGTTCTTGGGTTTCGGTGTACACCGTTTACTAAAAACTCATAATGTAGGTGAGGGCCTGTGGCATAACCGGTTGAACCCACGGTGCCAATAACTTGTTTTTGTACAACACGCTGCCCTGTTTTTACTTTGCGTTTATCAAGGTGAATATATTTGGTTACATATTGAGGGCCATGTTGAATAAACACATAGTTCCCGTTAGGGGCGCTGTAGCCAGACTTTATAACGCGGCCATCTCCAGCAGAGTAAATGGGGGTACCACGAGGAGCGGCGTAATCAATGCCTCTATGTGCTTTTACTTTTTTATGAATAGGGTGTAAGCGATGTAGGTTAAAGTTTGAGCTAATGCGAGTAAAATCTAATGGTGCTCTTAAGAATGCTTTACGCATACTCTCGCCGTCTTCATTATAGTAATCGGTGCGGTCACTAAGATCGGTATAACGAAATGCTTTATAGGTGTTATTGCGGTTCGTTATTTGGGCGGCAATAATGTTGCCATAACCAATTTTCTCGCCATCTAAAAAGGTTTCTTCGTAAATAACATCAAAGCGATCGCCTTTGCGTAGATCGTAAACAAAATCAATCACTCCGCCAAAGATACCCGCGAGTTCCATGATTTTTCCACCAGGGAGGCCGGCTTCGGAGGCAGAAACGAATAGTGAGTTTTGAATAACGCCTGTAGCATGTTGCGTAATAACTTCAGGTTGTTTGATGATATCGCTAGCCGAAAATGCATTACTCTCAGTACGGGTAAACAATAAACTTTCTAGTCTGTTTTTATCATAGCGTAGCTGGCTTATGGCGCCATTGTCATCGGTGATGAAAGCAAGTGTCTGTCCTGGGTATAAGTTTAAGAGCTCATTAAAGCGCTGAGATTTTTTTAAGTAGTTATGTAACTCAGAGACAGGAATACTCATTTTTTGAAATACAGTAGAAAGACTGTCGCCAGGGCGAACCATGTATTCTTTCCACTGGGGCTCAGGTGTTTTTACCTCAACATTGGCACTCGCATTAATAGAAGGCTGCGTTGCAGTTTGGCTTAACGGTGTAGGTGCCGAGGTTTCAGGCTCGGCTTCTATTTTTTTTGTACTTAGGCTGAGATCTAACGGTATGCTCTTGTAAGCCTCAGCTTTTTTTGAGCTTATAATAATGCTGGCAAAAGACACAAGAACGATGCTCGCCAAAAACAAAATAAAATGGCGATGAATAAAAGCCGAGAAAGCATTAGCCGTTAGGTTGGTGCTTGCCCCGGGCTGTAATGATGTGGCGCAGTTGGCAGTGGTATTTTTTGTCATGGCGAATCTGCTATTTTTTTATTGCGTTATTATATGAAAGGCTATCTTTGTCAAGTATATAGTATAAAAAATCAGGTTGTTAGTGTTTGCCTGTGGGAATTGTTTGTTTTTATTGATATTTACGGTATGGTTAGCGCCGTTTTTTTGTAGGCTTTGGGGGTGTTATGTTGGTTAAATGTTCGGTACTTGAAGATATGGATTCACGGGGTTTAATCGCCCAAAAGACGGCTGAAGATGAGCTTACCGGGCATTTAAGTGTGCCGCGTGTCGTATATTGTGGTTTTGATCCCACGGCAGATAGTCTACATATAGGAAGCTTAGTGCCTTTATTAGCATTAAAGCGTTTTCAGCTTGCCGGACATACGCCAGTTTTGTTAGTTGGTGGGGCTACGGGGCTTATTGGGGATCCAAGCTTTAAAGCCAAGGAGCGCCAACTAAATACAGCAGATGTGGTGCAGGGGTGGGTTGAGAAAATCACTCAACAGGTGAGACAGTTTGTTGAGTTTAGTGGAGAGAATGCGGCAAAGGTT
>CBDUPS010000139.1:0-5239 GCA_965369155.1 uncultured Spongiibacteraceae bacterium | reverse complement strand
ATGCAATAAAATACAACCACGAAAAAATCATATACTTTATATATGAATTATTTTTATTAAGAAGCTTGGCCTTAACGATAATACGAGTAATCATTTCGAACACTCCAAGTCATCAGGTTCATCAGGGCAACTTTCAAGTGCCGCAACAATCATCGAACCTACAAGAACCCCACCCTCAAAAGCTGCCGACACAAACAAAAAGTTCATAGCTCCCACACCTCCTGCAACCACAGCAGTTTCTAAAGAAGTAAATGATATGCCGCTCATCGCCATACCCCTAAACCCACCTAAAATCCATTGACCAATAGTCACCCCTCGAACCAACTCAGCGGTTTTCCCAGCAGTAAAAAGCCCGAGTCCAATTGGTGCAAGAACTCCGGGTACAAGTTGATTAGTTCTTACGAAATTATCATAAACCCGCTGTGGATAACCCACACATACCAACCCCCATGGATCTATCCCCCTATTAGGATTCCCCCCAACATAAACAAAGGTATTAATACCACCATCTAAACCTATGGGATCAGATTGTATATACCGCCCTGTTTGGGGATCGTAATCTCTAAAATAATTATGGTGTAATTGGGTTTCTGTGTCGTAATACTGCCCAGGGAATCGCAGGTTGTTCTCTATAGTGGTTTTACTTTCGTTGATATGAGCTAAACCAAAAGTGTCGTAAGTGGCTTCCCATACTAACTTGCCACTGCGGGCATACAGTTGTTGGGGTGTGCCTAGGTGATCATTAAAGTAGTAGTAATACTGACCATCACGCTTTTGGTAAATGGGGTTGGTCATCCATGGGGAGTTAGGCCGGTAGTGATACTCCACCAGTAAGTTGCCTTGGTCGTCGTACTCCCCCACTAAACCCTGTTGGGTATAAAGGTAATACACGGTGCTGGCCTGTGCGGTATCCGTATGACTTATTTTGCGTATCCGTTGCCCATAGGGGTTATACGCATAAGCAGTCGTTTGCGTGGTTGCCCCTTGCCCTGCTGGGGTGGTGGTGATGCTCACCTTTACCAGCCGCTGTGCGGTGTCGTAGGTGTAAGTCGTGGTTTTGGTGCTTAAGGTGGTACCTTGCCCATCGGTTGTTGTGGCTGTTTTACTGGTGGTATGGCCATTGGCATCGTGGGTGTAGGTGATACTCGTGTTTTCATTGGTGGTGATGCCGTTAGTCGTTTGGCTTGTGTCGCTCGCCCGTTGGGTCAGTCGGTTGTTGTTATCAACACTTGCCGTGATGGCAGTAGTGCTACTGCTGGCTTCCGTCGTATTGCTTTGAGTGCGGTTTAAGGCCGTTCGGTTACCGACGCCATCGTATTGATAAGTGTGCGTATCACTTAGGGTGGTGTCGTTTTGATTTTGCCGTGGGTCATAGTGTTTTATTTGTGTAGTACGGTTGTCGCTGGTTAAGCGGTATTCCCCATCGTACCCATAGGTGCTAGAGGATTGCTGTTCAATTACCCCATAAATGGTCCGCTGGCGTTGGGTGATGTTGCTGGCGTTATCGTAGGTGTAATCCAATGCCAGTTGGGTTTGGTCACCACTGTCGTTAATGGTGATGTGTTCAGGGCGTAGTAAAGCGTCCACACTATTGGTGCGCGATGTACCGCCGGGGATTTGCTGGCGCTGTGCCATCAACCATTGGTATCGATCCCAGTTAATAAAGCCTTCTCCGGGGATTTGTATCGCTATTTTCAAGTTGTGCCTGTCCATGTCATTTTCGTGCCTGTCCATGTCATTTTCGCTTTTTAATCCCTCTTAGCCCTTTTATTTTCTTTTTAATTTGTGCCTGTCCATGTTGTTTGTCAGCCATTGTCGTATGGAAAAAGGTGAAACGCTAATTGTTGGACTGATTTCTATTCCTTGGGATAAACATAATTGAAATTGATATTAAAGCCGAGGCTATAACTGCAAGAATAATTTCACCAATAAAAGGCAATTTGAATCCATGCGCTTGACCTATATCTAACAAGTAGAAGCATCCAAAGAACGATAAAGGCGCAATAGTAAGCGCAACAAAGTAAAATGGCTTTCTACCTTTTCTTGCTGGCGATACCAGCAATGCTGCCCCAAGCACATAAACTAAGATCGACAAGCAAAGGGCAATGTAATTAACTTTGCTCATTGTTGCTAATGAAAAAATAGTTCCAGCAGTTCCGGCAAAGAAAAGCAAAAGTCCTAAAAGTTGTATCGTCGTCTTATTCATTATTGGCACTCACAACTGCTTGTATCGATTGTATCGCGCCAAGGATCATAATCAATTATCGGATCATTAGGGTTGCTAGATGTTGCTCTACCCGTTGCATGACCAAATCCTTCGACAATTTCAAATGTCCAGTCGTCATCCAAATTATCAAGTTCGCGCAATTGTTCGTTCGTATAGTAGGTTTGATCCCAGCAATCGTATATTTGATAGTTTTCGGTCAACATACGCTCAGCATTGTTTAGATAGCCATTCCAAAACCCACTGCCGGGGCGTCGATGTCCACCATCAACCATATTCTGAATACTTTGATTGATACTGTTCTGTATCCGTTGTACATCCGCTGCACTTAACCCGAACGGATCAATGAACATCACTGGATTACCGTTTGCGTACGCGTAGGTGTTTAAACCACCTTCCAAACCAATAGGATCACTTTGTATATATCTTCCTGTTTGGGGATCATAATCTCTAAAGTAATTATGGTGTAACTGGGTTTCTTTGTCGTAATACTGCCCAGGGAATCGCAGGTTGTTTTAATCTTTCTTAATTTTTTATTCAGGCAAAGGTGGTGTTTGTCTTTCACAGATATTGGTTGTTCGTTGCTGAAGCTTTTCTAACTGATCAGCATAGTCCGGCGGTAATATCCAAAAGTCACCCCGCTTAACACCCGCCACGGTATAGGCGGCAACTTCTGCAGGCTCGGTTAACTCAAAATTTAAGCCGGTGTTCTCTAGTAATTCCTGCATGGTGGAATACGCTTTGGGTTGGCTTTTTTCTTGTCCTGCAAATCGCTCTGGGCGACTGGCCACCGAATTTAAAATACCGGTGTTAACCACATGGGGCCCTGGAAACATCACTGCGGCTTTAACTAATGATTCTGCCTTGAGCAATTGATAATGCAATACCTCAGTAATACTGGTGGCGGCGGCTTTTGAGGCGGCATAAATGGGTGTTGAAGGTAATGAGTACAAGCCACCATTACCCGATGAGGTATTGATTACCATGCAAGGCTCGGCACTTTTTATCATTTTAGGAACAAAGGCACGAATGCCATTAACAATACCTAAAGTATTTACCGCAAAGCCCCATTCCCAATCTTTAGGGGGTAATTCCCATAGGGGGCGCGAAGCCTCACCTAATCCCACACCGGCATTATTAAATAGCAAATGTACCGTACCAAACTCATCAAAACACGTTGCCGCTAAGGCTTCCATTGATTCGGCCTGAGTTACATCGGCAATTAAACCGGTCACCGTTAAATTCTGCTCGGTAAGTTCATTAACGGTTTTATCCAAATTGCCCTGATGAATATCCACCAATACTACACGGCACTTTTCTTTAGCTAGAGCAATGCCTAATGCTTTACCAACACCACTGGCACCACCGGTAATAACCGCAACTTTATCAACCAAGTTTTCCATTAAATATCCTCTATTTTTCCGATGCCAAGGCTATGTTAATACCTTGTTCTTGTGGCTCATCATAACGCTGATGAATAAAAGCATTGAGCCACTCACCGGGAACTTCTTGCAGTATTTCGCCGCTGGTTTGTGTCGCCCCTTCGGCATATTCAAGGCTCACCAATTTTTTAACTGGCACATCAATCATTGGATCAAAAGCAGACTCGGTAAAAATAATATCCCCAGTTGCTGGGGTTACATTAGTATAATTGCGCTTCCAATTAAGCTGGGTTAAAAGCACCGTACCATCAAAACCCATCTCTCCTGAAATTTTAGGTAAGGCTTTATAACAAAAAAACTTCTCTTCAAAGCTTTGTGGCCCTTGAGACTCACCGCTTATCTCGCCTTTTATTTGTATAAAGGGAATACCGTGACGCTCAACCGACACATCAAAGTGTTTCCCCGTTACATCAAAATGTACCTCGGCTTGTTTTTTAGGCTCGCCAAACCGTTCACGACCTTTAATACAAATAAACTCCCCCGGCATCCACATACCTAGCACATAAACACCAGAGCGACCCTCATAAGTACAACGCACCCCAGCGGTAACTGCACCAATTTCTATGGTTTGCTCTGGGCTTACATGCATCGCCACATGGGCAAATTGCATAAAAATCTCAGGCTTGTCTGCCACCTGCAATGGCCTAGGTAAAAGCGCTTTGGCAATTTCTGGCTCGGTTTCATATACCGCCCTAATGGAACGAACTGTATTATTAAGCGCTGCTGCTTGCTCTACATTTTGTGGGTTTGTTATATCTTTTACATAGCGTAGCTGAGCCATAAGGTGCTCCTTTTATTTATTATTTTTATAACACGTGGTTACACATAAAACTGAGAAAAATATTTTCTAAAACGCATAATAGGCCCATCCCCATCACACAAAATAGGTGATACATGGTGAGCTTTTTTATTCCAAATGGGCATATCTCCCTCAACCCCACCTTGGCCTACCACCGTTGCAATCGCGTATTGCGCCACTTGATACTCCATAGAATCTTCAGGGAAGTTTTTATGGGTAAAGGCAAAACGCAGCTCAACTTTTTCTCTGGTAATCGGCGTAACTAACACCATCAATAAGGTATCGGATAAGCCGCTAATACGGGTAAATTTTTGCCCCGCGCCATTTTGTACTGTGTGCACTTTGCTGGTAATAATTTTAGTGGTGCCATCGGGGTTAGTGATTTCACGGGGGCCTTCAGCTTTGCTATCTCTAATATGCCCATCGTAGGTTGTTACACCATCAGGCACGGCCTCCATATTGTGGACATAACGAAAGTGCGCCACATCCACGCCATTCTCGGCAATTTCTTGGGGGTTAGTGTCAATGGTCCACTCATACTTTTTAAGGGCGACCCAATCAGGGTGGCTCATTTCAGGGTGCTCCATCACATCAAAAAATGGCTCTGTATTATCGGGGTGATACCATGCCCAAATAACCTGATTTTTCTCAACCACAGGGTATGTAGGTATGCAGGGCTTGCCTTCAATTTTGGCAGGGATACGAGTGGCATAAGGGATATCAGTCACAATACCTTTATTATTTAATGCCCACGAATGAAACGGGCAGCGAACA
>CBDUPS010000138.1:0-5278 GCA_965369155.1 uncultured Spongiibacteraceae bacterium | reverse complement strand
TCATTACCGTACCACGGGCTTTATAAAACCGCTTTTGTGGCTCCATCGTAACTACCTTGCCTGATGGCATAGTTACCTTGATAGCTAATACATCACTGGTGTAATTCGGCCCTTCTTGGTGGCGCTCACTAATAGAGGCAAACTCATAACCATGCAACAAAAACGACTCTCCTTCTGCTAATCGAACATCCCGCTCTGTGCCATAAACAGAGGAGAAGACAACACCTAATGTTGTAACCACCATGCCAAAATGTGCTAAAGACATTCCCAACCATGCGGGTGTGATTTTTTTCCCCTTGGCTTTGAGTGTTTTTCCATGGCGGGTTCTATGGTAAAAATCATTGATAATAGAAGCCAATAAACTTGCCGCTATAGCAGAGCCTAACGGTGCTTGCCATGAGCTGCCTTCTTGCAACAAAAACACAGCAAGTGCTGCCACAACAAAAGCACCTACGATAACCCATGCTTTTTTAATCAGTAACTCAGAGCGAGTACTCCGCCACTGTGAGGCTGAGGAAAATGCCATCAACAACAAAACCACGGCCATTAAAGGAAAGAACACCGTATCAAAATAAGGCGGGCCGACTGAGTACTTACCTTGATTTAATGCATCCATAATCAGTGGGAATAGCGTACCTAACAGCACCAGCAACGAGGCAATAAACAAAAACACATTACCGGTAAAAATAATAAACTCTCTTGAGGAAAAACCAAAAGAGACTTTACTCATAGTGGCTGGCGCTCTAATGGCATAAAGCAATAACGAGCCACCAACAACAATCGCTAAAAAGCCTAATATAAAAACACCGCGCTCAGGATCTGCCGCAAAAGAATGTACCGAGGTAAGCACACCAGAGCGCACTAAAAATGTTCCCAGCAAGCTCATCGAGAAAGTGCCTATTGCTAAAAGTACTGTCCAACTTTTTAGGGCACCACGTTTTTCTGTAACACTTAATGAATGCACTAATGCGGTGCCCATTAACCATGGCACAAAAGACGCATTTTCTACCGGATCCCAAAACCACCAACCACCCCAACCTAGTTCGTAGTAAGCCCACCAACTGCCGAGCATAATTCCTAGGGTTAAAAATACCCAAGCCATATTAGTCCACGGGCGACTCCATCGTGCCCATGCCGCATCTAAACGCCCTGTTGTTAAGGCAGCAATGGCAAAAGCAAAGGCAACACTAAAGCCCACATAACCTAAATAAAGGGTTGGGGGGTGAATGATCATGCCAAAGTCTTGTAGAAGCGGATTTAAATCCTGACCATCAACCGGTGACATCGGTAAATGCCGGGTAAACGGATTAGACGTAAATAATAAAAAGGATAAAAATCCCGTTGAAATTCCGCCAAGGACTGCATGAACACGGGTAATAAAATCTAATGGTAATGATCGGCTTAATAACGCTACTGCCATCATCCAACTACTTAATACGAAGGACCAAAGTAACAATGAACCTTCGTGATTACCCCAAACGGCGGTAAATTTATAATAATAGGGTAATAACGAGTTTGAGTTATTCGCCACCAACTCAACGGAAAAATCGTCTTGTAAAAAAACCATCACCAAACAAACAAAAGCAATGCCATTAAAAGTAAATACGCTAATAACGAGTGGCTTGGCTGAGCGCATTAAATACTGCTGCTTTGTTAACACACCAACAGTGGGTAACAAACATAACAAAACAGAAAAGCACAACGCCGCAATTAAAAATAAATGACCCACTTCTGCTAACATTTAATAGTACCTAGAGGTTAAGTGAATTATTTACTGGACTGATAAGAGCTACCTTTTAAGGCATCCTCTACTTCGGGGGGCATATAGTTTTCATCATGCTTAGCCAGTACTTCATCTGCAATAAAGTGGCCGGAGGGCTGTAACTGCCCTTTAACCACCGCGCCCTGACCTTCGGCAAACAAGTCTGGCAGTATGCCGTGATACGTTACCGCAACTGTGGCCTTATAATCAGTAACCACAAAATGTACCGCTAATGATTTACTGTCTCGTTTTACGCTACCCTCTAGCACCATACCACCAATACGAATATCTGTATTAAAGGGTGCTTTACCGGCAACCACATCCTCTGGCGGATAGAATAAATTAATATTGTCACGCAGGGCATACATCACTAATCCCCCCGCAATAGACACACCTATAACAATAAAAAGCACAATAAATAATCTCTGCTTGCGTACAGGATTCATTACTTTTCCTCATCTTTGCTTTTAAAGCGTTGTTGCTTTTTTAACTGAGACAACAGAGTTTTTTGCTTTTGTAGTGGTAGATAAACTAACAACAAAATAATAAACAGGGTGATACCGTAGGCTGCAAACACAAAGCTGCCATGCCCCCCCATAAAAAGAAAATCAGCAAATGAATCAAAATACATTATTGACCTCTCTTCTGGTTAACTACGCTGGCGACCCAATTAGTCTTCGACTCTCTAGACAATATTTCGACACGAAGGTTCATTATTAAAAGCACGGCAAACAATAAATAAAACCCAACAATCATCACTAATAATGGATAAAACATTTCGGCTGCCATACTTGGGGCTCCGGTGAGTTTTATAGTGGCGGGCTGATGTAAGCTGTACCACCAATCAACCGACTTATAAATAATAGGGATATTCACTGTACCTACTAAAGCCAAAATAGCACAGGCTTTACCCGCCGCCGCCTTATTATCAAAGGCACTATATAACGCTGTAATACCCAAATATAAAAACAATAAAACTAACATCGACATAATACGCGCATCGGGAACCCACCAAGCGCCCCAGGTGGGCTTACCCCAAATAGCTCCCGTCGCTAAAGCGATAAATGTCATCGCCGCCCCAATAGGTGCCGCTGACTTAACCACCATATCGGCTAACTTCATTCGCCAAATAAGGTTAATCGCCCCAGCAATAGCCATTAAATAGTAACCCGCTAATGCAATAAAAGAGGAAGGCACATGAATATAGATAATACGAAAGCTATTGCCTTGACGAAAATCCATCGGCACAAATAACAAGCCCCACACAGTACCAACAACCAATAAAAGTACGGTTGCCACGGCAAGTACGGGCAACAACCAATTAGTTAATTGATAAAAATAACGGGGAGAACCTAACTTATGAAAAAAACGCCACATAACCAATCCAACCTATTCGCAGGCATTGTTTAATGTAAGCAGAACGGTGCAGACAAGAAATACTGCTCAACCTACTAAGGCCCACATCAATAGGTAGACCTCAATGATAAATCAGCACAGATTATACTTAAATTCAGCAAACTTTCATCATATCCCACAGACTATTGAAGACTTTTCTCTCTTCTATATATGCCTTAACGTATTTTTGTTATAAAATCAGCGCCAGCTTAAGCAGTCATTGAATAAGAATTTATAAAACCTGGGAGATAAGGCATGTCAGTTGACAACCAACAGCAACAAGAAGAAGATCATAAAATCATGCGTAATTTAGCGTTCACAGTTTTGGCATTTGGTGCCCTTACTGTGGTATTGATTCTTTTAGCCAGATTTTTAACCTAAGCTTTCATCTAAGAAGATACACACTTACTAATTGTCGCAGCTCACTCTTAAGGCTGCGGCAATGGCTATTGGCGCCAAGGTAAATCCTGCCAACAATAAAGCCCCTAGTAATGCAATATAGCCTGAAGCATCAGCCCCAGTCACCCCTCTTTGTACAGCCATCGTGCCAAATATTAATACCGGAATATACATCGGCAATATCAGCAAGGTTAAGAGCACACTACTACGACGCAAGCTTACGGTGAGTGCCGCACCGATTGCCCCCAAGCAACTCATAACTCCAGTACCTAATAACAGGCTAAAAAACAAAGTGATAAAGCCGCTTTCTGGCAAATAAACCACCATTCCAATTAGGGGCGAAATTAAGGCCAACGGCACACCTGTAACCAACCAATAAACAATTACTTTAGCTAAAGCCACCATGTAAACAGGAAACGGACTCACCAAAAAAGCCTCCAGGGAGCCATCGGCTAAGTCTTCTTTAAAAAGAGTATCGGTAGATAACAGGCAAGCGAGCAACGCAATAACCCAAACAACCCCCGAGGCAATAGGTGCTAAAGCGGCTTTTTCAGGGCCAATGCCTAGGGGAAATAACGTAACCACAATAAAGCAAAATAATAAGGGATTAGTTAGCTCTCCAGTACGGCGAAAACACAACTGTAATTCACGCTTTAATAAGCCTGCAAAAATTTTTAATAACGAGACTGGCGGTTGTTTATCGATCATGCGGCACTCACCTCAGCCACAATAGACTGGCCCTGCTGCAAAGTAACCAACTTGTATGAATGCTGAATCGATAACTGATGATGGGTGGTTAGCACCACCATGCCACCACGATGTAAGTGTTGATCAATTAACTCCTCAAGCCGCTGCACACCCACTTTATCTAAAGCCGTAAAAGGCTCATCAAGCACCCATAACGAATGGTTTGACAAATAAAGCCGTGCAATAGCAACACGACGCTGCTGCCCGGCCGATAACGAATGACAAGGAAAGTCGTGAAAATCAGCTAAACCCACAGCATCTAAGGCATCTAATAAATGAATACGGGATGTTGACTGTAACGACTGCCAATGGGTTAAATTCTCCATCGGTGTTAACGCTATTTTTACCGCCGGTTGATGCCCCAAATAAAGTAACTGACTCAACATTTCGTAGGGTCTACGTCTTATCGAGATACCATCCCACGTCAGTTGCCCTTGCCATTCAGTAGCAAGCCCTACAAGAGAACGAATTAAACGAGTTTTACCCGAACCATTTGCCCCCGCTATTTGGCATAACTGCCCTGATTCAACAGACACATTAAGGCCGCTTATTAATAAACGCCCTTCTCGTTCACAGGAGAAATTTTGAATATCTAAACAATGGCTCAAGGACAGTCATCCACAGAAAAACAATACTCTATTATAAAGGGTGTTAGCTTAGATAGCGAAACAGGCAGTTTTTTTACTAAGGACAGGCACTCTTAAGAAAGATAGCACATTAAATACCCTAAATCTCTCACAGCATTTTTTTTGCTGTAACCGATAATAAGCTTATCCATTAATTCAAAGGAGTGCGTGATGCCAAAGCCCAGAAAAGAGTTAATCTCCCTAGAAGCTACGCCTTATTACCATGTGGTTTCGCGCTGTGTGCGTCGTGCTTTTTTGTGTGGCTATGATGAACACACTCAAACTGATTATGAGTATCGACGACAATGGATTGTTGAGCGTATTCGTTTATTGGCTTCATTGTTTGCTA
>CBDUPS010000137.1:0-5292 GCA_965369155.1 uncultured Spongiibacteraceae bacterium | reverse complement strand
ACCACCAATCACTCACTCCTTAGAGCAGGCTTTAGAGTTTATTGAGGACGATGAGTTAGTGGAAGTAACCCCTATTAGTATTCGTCTTAGAAAAAAATTACTCACCGAAACTGAAAGAAAAAGATACAGTCGTACCGGTAGTTAATAATATTTCGCATGTACTGATAACAGCTTAATAGAGGCTAGGTGGTAATGAAGGCTTTAATTCAGCGGGTAACACAGGGAAGTGTTACCGTTAATCAGCAGCAGATTGCTTCTATTGGCCCCGGCATTGTTGTGTTATTAGGTATTGAGAAGCACGATACTGAAGCACAGGCTACCAAGCTCCTTCATAAAATTTGCCATTACCGTATGTTTGCCGATAAAAACGGCAAAATGAATTGTAATGTTATTGATGCCCAAGGCTCGCTACTGATAGTAAGCCAATTTACCTTGGCGGCAGATACGAACAGTGGCTTACGGCCAAGCTTTTCTCAAGCGGCTCTTCCTGAGCAGGCCAAACATCTTTATCAATTTTTTATTGAGCAAGCCGAGTCTACTGATTTGATAGTAAAAACCGGTGAGTTTGGTGCGGATATGCAGGTGTCACTAGTTAATGATGGGCCAGTAACGTTTATGTTAACGAGCTAGGCTTTAGCTGGGCTATCACCATAAAGTGCTTTATGGGCTATAGGGTCTAAGGTAATGCCTTCTAGTTCAGCAATTTTAAAAATAATGGGGCAGAGCACATTCGCTAGGCAGCCAAAGAGTAGACAATCATTGGTAATCATATCAATTTTGTAACCCATAGTGAGCACTTTGGCAGCCTGGGTTCGATCTAATTGGCTAATTGAAAAGTCAGAATGGGGGAGGGTGGCTGCCCGCATAATTTTAATAAAATACGGTATTTCATGGGGCCAAGGAAAGTTAAGCATAACTTCTGATTGTTTTATTTGATTGGCGACTTCTTTTAATTGGGGTGAATACATCTCTTTTTGATTGAAGTAGCGCTGCTGTTGTTTTTTATCTTCCTGCTCTAAAACTAGTGCGGCCTGATAAAGCTTTTCTATTTTATTTTTGCCAGAGCTTGTGTCTTTTTTTGAAAAAGCTTTTGCTTTTAATCGATTGTATGCATTTTTTATCATGGTTTATCGGTATGTGGTTTTTTTATTATTGATGCCGCTATGATACCAGTTTCAAATAACAACCACATAGGAATTGCTAAAAGTGTTTGCGAAATCACATCGGGGGGGGTTAAAAACATACCGATAGTAAAGCAGCCGATAATAATAAAAGGGCGCTTCTTTTTTAGACCCTCAACGGTAGCGACACCCGTTTGAATTAATGCGACGGTTATTACCGGTAATTGAAAAGCACAGCCAAAGGCTAAAAATAAAACAAGTACAAAACTCAGGTACTGATTAATATCGGTCATAACCTGTACCCCTTGTGGAGCACTTTGCGTTAGAAATGCAAAAACGATGGGGAAAATGACCCAATAGGCAAAGGCGATTCCTGTGTAAAACAAAATAATAGAGGTAGCAAGCATGGGTAGAAGAAGCCGTTTTTCATTTTTGTAGAGGCCAGGGGCGACAAACTGCCAGACTTGCCACGCAATCCAAGGGGTGGACAGGCAAATCGCGGAGAATAGCACCAGCTTAAAGGGGACTAAAAAAGGTGAGGCGACTTCGGTGGCAATCATCGAGCTACCCGCCGGTAGCAGTGCGATAAGTGGTTGAGCTAGATATTGATACAGGGTATTAGCAAAGGGGCTTAAAGCAATAGCGATAATTAACACACCAAAAATAGCATGTAATAATCGTTTACGTAGCTCAATTAAATGCTCTAGTAGAGGGGTATCCGTCTGTGGGGTAGGGGTATTACTCATGCGGATTGGAGACCGCTTTTTCTTTTACAGTGGCCTCATTTTCTACAGAAGCAGAGCTGTTGCTAGTAGTGGATACGGATTGTGAGGCTCTTTGTAAGGTTTCAGTAATATCATACTGAGTGTCTTTTAAACCTTTCATAATGGCTTCGTTATGTAGTTGCTGACGAATTTCATCAGCACCAATTTCTTTTTCAATATGATATTTTGCTTCATTAATTTGTTGTTTTATACGGCCAATCCATAACGCACCAGTGCGTAAAACCCCCGGCAACTTATCAGGGCCCACGACCACAAGCCCTAAAATAAGCAGTAATAAAATTTCAAAAAAGCCAACATCAAACATGGATTATCTCAGCTCTTGGTTTGCTCGCTAGATTTTTCGTCTTGGGTTTCTTTTTCTTGTTTTTTTTCCTCTAATTGAGATTCATCGTCCATTGAGTTTTTAAAGCCTTTAATGGCTGAACCCAAATCACTACCGATATTACGTAGGCGCTTTGTGCCAAAAAGCAGCACAACAACAGCAAGTAAGATAAGTAACTGCCAAACGCTAATGCCCATAATGTTTACTCCGTGTATTAACTAGATTGTGAAGTGGAAGAGGGATTACGTGATGCCTTTTCCTCTAAGCCTGAGGTACCAAAACGTTGTTCGAGTTCTTTGAGAACACTCGAGCTGTCGTAACCTAGGTGCGCCAACATCACCATGCAATGAAACCACAGGTCGGCAGTTTCACTAATGACCTTTTCATTGTCTTTGGCGGCAAGAATCACTTCGGTAGCTTCTTCGCCAACTTTCTCTAAAATTTTATTAAGTCCACGATGGTGTAACGCAGCAACATAAGAGGAGTCAGGGTCTTGTTTTAAACGCTGCTGTAATAACACATCAAGTTTTTGCAAAATATCGCTCATGAGGGATACATCTCTTTAGGATCTTTAAGTATGGGGTCTACGGCTTGCCACTGTTGGTCTTTATTTTTTTGATAAAAGCAGGATTGGCGACCGGTATGGCAGGCAATGCCACCTACTTGTTCAACCATAAGTAATAGTGTGTCACCGTCACAGTCAAGATACATATCAATCACTTTTTGCATGTTGCCTGACGTCTCACCTTTATGCCATAACGCTTGGCGGGAGCGTGACCAGTACACGGCTTGTTTTTTTTCGATAGTTAACGCGACAGCCTCAAGATTCATCCATGCCAGCATAAGGACTTTACCGCTAGTGGCATCTTGAGCAATGGCTGGGATTAATCCATCACTATTAAAACGTAGCTTATTGAATAAGTTTGAATGTATTGGTTTCATAACAATCACAGCGACCTAAATTGCTTATCATTATACAGCATAACCATTAGATTAAAGAGTAAGGCTAATGTGCGGGGGTAAATTGTGGAAATAATACCGGGCTTCTTTTAGGTTCGTTATTATTTTCTTTGTCAGTGTTAGCCTCCCCATCACCGTAGGTGTTGCCTTTATTTGTCTTGATTGGGGTGGCATTGCTGCCTGCGGGTGGATTTTCACCAAAGTGCCATTGACCCTGTGCGTCCTGCCAGCGATACATGGTTTTTTGGCTATGGTCGTTTGGATTTGATGAGCCGGTTAAATGAGAGGCTTTGCCTGTTATCTGTTGGGTTAATGTTGTTGCCTTAGCTTTTATGCCCCAATCAGGAAACTGTTTGTCTAAGACAAAGCCAATAGCAACACTGGCGAGTATAAAAACAATAAGCAGCAGTAAGATTTTCATGAAATAGACTCTGGGTTAACGAAGTAAAAAGTAGAGTGATGTTATGCTAGCAATAACCGTGACAAGTACTTGCCAGCTTGATGTTGGAAAGTTAACCGTGTGATGTAAAAACAATAAACCGATTAATGCACTAATAGCAAAAAAACGCTGTCGCCGTTCTTGTTGCTGCTTTTTAAGTTGTCGTTGTTGCTCATCTATTTGCTGCTGATAAATATGGCTTACTGATGTGTGGTTATCAATACTTTTTAATAAGCGATCGGGGAGTGTTGGTAGTTGTTCTAACCAATCCGGTGTGCGTTTTTTGAGTCGATTAATGATGGCCGTTGGCGAGTAACGTTCAGTTAACCAGTTTTCTAAAAATGGCATGGCGGTTGCCCATAAATCGAGCTCTGGATAAAGCTGCCGTCCAAGACCTTCAATATTAAATAAAGTTTTTTGTAATAAAACTAATGAGGGCTGAATCTCCATATCAAAACGTCGTGCGGTTTGAAAAAGAGATAAGAGGGTAACGGCAAAAGAAATTTCCCCTAAAGGTTTTTCAAAGATAGGTTCACAAACACTACGAATAGCCGCTTCAAATTCATGGATGGGTGTTGTGGGTGGCACCCAGCCGCATTCTACGTGTAACCGTGCCACCAAGGCATAGTCTTGTTGAAAAATAGCCAGTAAGTTGCGGGCTAAATAATACTGATCATCTTCTGAAAGAATGCCAATAATAGCGCAGTCGATAGCAATGTAAGAGGGGCTTTTGGGGTGGTGTGGGCTAACAAAAACATTACCCGGATGCATATCGGCATGGAAAAAATTGTGGGTAAATACTTGAGTAAAGAAAATCTCTACCCCACGAATGGATAATTGCGGGATATCAATATTAGCTTTTTTTAGAGCCGCTATATCACTAACGGGGATGCCATTTATTTTTTCGGCTACCATGACATTCTCCCGACAATAATCCCAATAAATTTTGGGGACATACAGCAGGGGGGAATCGGTAAAGTTACGTTTTAATTGAGTGGTATTGGCTGCTTCTTTGCGTAAATTGAGTTCGTCAAAAATGGTGTGACGATAATCTTTAACCAGTTCACAGGCTTTTATTCGGCGGCCATCAGGATGAAAGCAGGTTACTAAAATAGCGATCCATTCTAAAAGCTGTAGATCATCCTCAATAATTTTTTCGATACCCGGGCGAATGACCTTAACCACGACCTCTTCGTTACTGTGTAGCACAGCGCTATGAACCTGAGCCACAGAGGCTGACGCTAAAGGCTCGGGTGAGAATTGAGCGAATAATGTGTCTATTGGTTGGCCTAAATTCTTCTCAATTAGTGCTATGGATTCATTAGAGGGAAATGGCGGCACATTATCTTGTAGTAAACAAAGTTCGTCTGCGATATCAGGGGGGATTAAATCTTTACGGGTTGACAGGGTTTGACCAAATTTAATAAATACAGGGCCTAGTTGCTCTAAGGCCAAGCGTAGGCGCTCACCTCTATCTGCATCACTGGCATTGCCTTTAGGAATGAGTAAAGCTATCAGGCGTAGCAATAACGGTAATCGTTCAACAGGAATAAAAGAAATGAGACGATAACGAAATATAACCTGCGCTATAGCTATAAAACGCTGTAGCCGCCTAATCATGAGCCTGCGGCCTTATTCGTTAGTCGTTGAATTTTACTTCTTAAT
>CBDUPS010000136.1:0-5299 GCA_965369155.1 uncultured Spongiibacteraceae bacterium | reverse complement strand
CTCGTCAAAACAACAAACCAAATAAATCGTACTACCTCTATGTACTAAGCCTAAAGGGTTAATAATACGGTTAGCTTTATTGTTGTAAGTGGCCTTAATTTTTTTGTTATCAAGTAAGGCATCATAGATAGAAGTCATAACCTCTGAGGCGACTTGAGCAGGTTGTAAGTTCATGCCTCTATTTAGTATCTTTATTTTATCCGGCCACTTATTAAAATCACGATGGTTGTGATCATTCAATACCTGCTTGGCATGCTCAACATAAGGTGAAAAATACGTCATGACTGATTGCGGTAACATTTCACTCAAATGCTCACCAGCCAGCATCAACGCTAAAGCTGCCACAGGGTCCATTTTAGTGAGTGTTACCGGTGCGTTTTCTGTTAGGGCCCAGCCTGCACCTTCATTACCACGGCCTGTACCTGGGATATTGGTAATAGGAAAGTGTCTGGATAGTGCTTCTAAGTCTCTTTGTACGGTACGAATAGCGATTTCATAACCCATACCATCTAAGTAAGACTGGAGGGTTTTTGTAGTTATTTTATTAGGATAACGAGGTAGGCGTGACAATATTAATAACTGCCGTGTACCAGAATCGGCCATAGTTGTTCTCACACATTTTTTACTGTTTGTTTTGCGACATAATACACCGCGATATAAAAAATAACAGCGTTAATTACTTACTTTATTAAATGGCTTTTCTCTGTGCGTGTTAGTTGTTTTATTGCATATTCACGCTTAAATGCTTGGCTTTTACTGTCAGCAGTCTCGCTATACACCAACGTAACCGGCCGCCGTGCTTTGGTATAACGAGCACCCTTATTGCTGGTGTTATGTTCGCTAATGCGCCGTTCAATACAGGTTGTCACTCCAGTATAAAAGCTGTTATCAGCACAGCGCACCATATAAACAAACCAGTTTGTCATTAGCTATTTTGCTCGGCTTCTTCAACTTTTTTTATACGATGATTTTCTCTTTCGCGCCACAATTCATAAGCCGGATAAAATGCGGTTAAATCAGGCTTTTCACCTTTAAAGCCCACACCCACAATAGTACGGGGGAAAAGTTCATTACCACAAAAGGTCACTTCTTGGTGATCAAACTCTTTTAATAACGACTTAAATGCCTCGGGAGTAAAGCGCCAATAATCATGGGGGTAAGCATGAATGGGGAAATTCATAACCGAGGTAATAACAACTAAACCATTAGGCTTTAATATCCGCAATATCTCAGACATTGCCTTACGGGGATATTCCACATGCTCTAGGGTATCCAAACACAACACAAGCCCTACACTTTCGTTGGGTAAATCAATGTCGTGTAGGTTAAGCACTTTATCAACGCCCTCGCCATCACGCATATCACAGCCCACATAAGGTAGGCCTTTGTCGGTAACCGCCTGCCTAAAGTTTGTTGCATCGGCAGCGCCCTCTTCATGAACCTCCATGGCACCAAACTCGTAAACAGGTGCCTGAATAGCCACCGTATCTAATACTAATTGAGTAAACTTTTTTACCACTCGACGCATAACAACCTCAGTTTTTATTATTTTAATTTTTTATTTTAACAATCTATTCTATAAATAGCAGACAAAAAAAACCGCAGTGGATGACTGCGGCTTTTTATTAACACTAAGCAAAATTTATAGCTTGCTTGAGTTCTCAGCTAAATATGCTGCTACGCCTTCTGGAGATGCAGTCATACCTTTGTCGCCTTTGTTCCAACCAGCAGGACATACTTCACCGTGCTCTTCGTGGAATTGTAGCGCTTCGAATACACGAATAAACTCATCAAAGTTACGGCCTAAAGGTAAGTCATTCACTGTTTGTGAACGAACAACACCTTCTTTATCAATGATGAAAGCACCACGGTAAGCCATACCACCTGGCGATTGCACATCGTAAGCACGACAAATGTCATGATTAATATCTGCCGCTAGCGTGTAATTAACTTGGCCAATACCGCCATCATTTACTGCGGTGTTACGCCATGCATTGTGAGTAAAGTGTGAATCGATAGATACACCAATAACTTCAACGCCTAGCTCTTTAAACTTAGCAATACGATGATCAACAGCCAATAACTCTGAAGGACAAACAAAGGTGAAGTCTAATGGGTAGAAAAAGACCAAACCATACTTACCTTTTAATGCTTCTGATAAAGTAAAGTCACCAACAATTGAGCCATCACCTAGAACAGCATTACAAGTGAAATCGGGAGCAGGTTTACCAACAAGAACGCCCATGATTTTTCTCCATTTTTAGTTTATGAAATAAGGTATTACAAAAAGGCATTCTATCATACACGGCAAAAGATGCAGCCCCAACCCTTTTTTATATAGGGTTTTTTACCTATTAACGCCGGCGAGAAAACCAAATCCAAAAGCCTGATGATGCCAGCGTTAAAAACAACAAGGCCATCATATCAATAAGCCAAACGCCCCAATCCCCCAGTATGCGACCACTATGTACATCTAAGAAAACTTTCTCCCAGGTTAGAGTTGAAAGTTGATACCTAAGTGCTTGTTGCATCTGTTTATCTAAGGGATTTATTACAGACCATTCAATATTATCTGGGCTTGCAGAGGTTAACTGCCACTGCATATTTTTTAAATCAATTTGCCACAATTGCCCTTGGCTCTTTAACCACAACTGCTCTTGCTGATCCACACCTAAAGCATCAATAGGTTGAGGCACGCCCCAACTAGCTCCTATATATTCTTGCACTTCGTAATGAGAAATCACTAATAACTGTTGGTTACAGGCGGCAATAAATAATGACTGTTGTTCTACAATGCCCGTAAACGGCAACTGACAACTAACTTCGCTAACTAGGGCATTATCCTCTGATAAAAACCATAACCGGTTATTAGCATGAGCGACTTTTTGTTTATGCCAACGGCTAAAAACCATCCCCTCATCAGCAAGCGAGGTGCCATACCATTTGTTTAACCACTGCCAGCTGACTTTTTTGCTAGATAATTGCAGTGTATCGGTATGGTTTAATGTTATTCCAGTAACCACCAAAAGCACGACAAACAATGCGGCGGTTAACCCCACACGATGATGCCAATTAAGTAACAGTCGTCGAAAAGAGCGTGAAATGTTCTTATTTTGTTTAATTGACATAATCCGTGATTATAAACCCTTACTCTCGGTAACCATCTGATGAAATAAAAGCGCTAGTTTAGCGGCTTTTTTACTGGCTCTCACTGACAATGTTGCCCCGGTAACGCCATCAATATAATCGGTGAGCCGATCGTCTTTTAATGCTAACTGGTTAAACTGCTTGGTATAAGCATCACTGCGAATTTCGCTACCTCTTGATTCTCTAAAAACCATAACCCGTAAAAAAAGCAGCTTATTATCTTTAACGGCGACGGCAAAGGAAATGGGCTCCGTTTTACCAATTTCATCTAAGAGCCATAAAGTGGTCTCTTTATGCTGCCAGTAGCGAATACGCCATTGATTCACCGGCCGTTGAACTAAGCGTGTTGCTTGATTTTTTTGCTCATCGTTAAGCCAAAGAGTGTGAATCTCCGCTTCTTCCGCTTCATCTGCAAAAGCCAGTGACAACGCCTCAGGCACTGAGAAATAAACCATCTCAGCTCGGGGCGCTGCACTGATAAATAAAGCAAGCAACGCTAACAAAGAAGCAACCATTTTTAACATTAACAAACCCATTTTTATTAATAAAAAAGGGGGAAGCTAAAAATAGCATCCCCCCTTAAGTTACAACTACTATGATAAATTAATAACTAAACCCTACACCTAAGTTAAAGCCATCAAACTCATCTTTGCCGCGGGGTGTTTCTTGATCTTGTAAATCAAACTTAATAACCACTCGCTCGGCTATCCACCAATTAACCCCTAAATCAATCTGATTATACTCTGAGTCAATTCTATGAACACTGGCCTGATTATCCCACTGACTATAACGAGCAAAAATACCAATATTGTCCGTCACCTTAAAGCCAGGCTCAACATAGAAGCCCCGTTGACGATCAGCACCTTGTTTAATTACCTCAATCGCACTATCGATGTTCCATTGCGCGTAAAGTGCACGAAGGCTAAATGGGCCATTTTCATAAACCGCGTGGGCTTCCCATAACCAAGCATCAATTTCTTGTGTATTGTTAAGAACCTGATAATTGTTTTGGTACAAGTCTTCTTGATACTGTGCTGTAACCGCTAACTCCAGCCCTGGAATACCGGTGTATTTCAGTCTAGTGGTATAAGCTAATGCTTGAGTATCTGCCTTAGAAACCTTTTGCCGACCATCACGAATTTTGTATTGTCCTGTATGGGCGTCTAATCCTAAACCACCGGTCACGGCAAAATCGTAAGATAAGCCATCAACGATATCGCCATTAAATGCCACACCACCTTCCCACCATGTGGTTGGAATAATGTTTTTCTCAACGTTATTACGCTCTACACCATAAAACGTATCGGGCTCATGGGTCTCATTTAAAATACCAACAGGCATTAAAAACAAACCAACTTTAGCCTGCTGTGTACCGGTAATATCGTATTCGATATACGCTTGCTCTAGCTCTACTTCACCTTCTTTGCCATCACCCGATAAAGAATGCTCTATTTCAATCTCAGAGAATAGTCGAGTACGTTCGTTAAAATCATGCTGTAAAAACATCACAAAACGATGGAAATCCAGCTCGGCTTTATCATCAGACGCCCATGGTGCATTAAGCTTATTATCTAAGTTGTTGTAATGCATTTCGCCATAACCGCCAATCGTTGTGCGGTCTGCCCAGTTACCCACTGATGAACTACCAGAACGGCCTCTTTCTACCGCATCAGCTGTCGCTTCTACTTTAACTTCCGTCTCTTCTACTCTGCTACTGGTTTGTTGAAGCTGCTGCTTTAAGCTTTTAATTTCAGCCTGTTGTTGCTGTAGCAACTGCCACATTTGCTCAATATTTGGTGTGCCTTTGATATTATCTATGCTTGTTACACTAACGGGCGTGCTTGTCATCCGTGGTGATTCTGCTTGTACGTTAGCAGTAACACCTAGTATGGCTATACTAACCGCCGCTGTAATTAAGGATTTTTTCATTAACTTCTCTCCCTTTCATTTTTTAAATATAACTTGCGCCCCAAAAAAACAAGCTATACCCCCATAAAACCCCGCGATAATAAATAAACAACAAACTTGATGCAAGTGATTTTCATTTAGTTTGGTAATAAGTGCTAGAATTACTCTACCTCAAAGAGCCGCAACAGCCCGTCAATAGTTGTTATGATATAAAGCTATGATGCTGTTGATTTAAAAAAGGAAG
>CBDUPS010000135.1:0-5304 GCA_965369155.1 uncultured Spongiibacteraceae bacterium | reverse complement strand
ATCATATCAATGAAATAAAAAAAACAGATTACAGTCTCGCAATTATCAACTCATTGCTTCAATAATTTAGGGTATATTTAGCCAACTATTAATAAGTCTTTCGATAATGAATTTCACCAACTCACCATAACAAGAAAAAAAAGGTCGTTTATGTCATTTATTAAAATCTCTTACCCAAAGCCTTACATTGCCATAGTGGCATTAAACCGACCTGAACGAATGAACGCGATGGCCTTTGATGTGATGGTGCCTTTTCGTGAAGCCTTAGAAGATTTGAGTTTTAACAATGCGGTTCGTGCCGTTATTATTACCGGAGAAGGCGAAGGCTTTTGTTCTGGCGCCGATTTAGAAGACCCCGGTTATTTATCTATTTTTGATAACCTCACCATGCCGGGCATTTCTCGCCGAGCTATGAAAGTGTTAGATGATGTCATCAAAACCATTCAAGACATGCACCAACCGGTTATTGCTGCAGTCAATGGCGCGGCTATTGGTGGTGGTTTTTGTTTGGCAATGGCTGCCGATATTCGTATTGCATCCGAAAACGCTTATTTTCGCCCTGCAGGAATTAACAACGGTTTAACCGCCGCAGAACTGGGTTTAAGTTACATATTACCCAGAGCCATCGGTAGCACGAAAGCCTTTGAAATTATGCTAACTGGCCGTGATGTTAAAGCCGATGAAGCAAGCCAAATTAACCTAGTATCCCAAACGGTTGTTGCAGATCAATTGCTGCCCCACTGTTTGGAGATTGCCGAGCGTATTAGCCAGTTTAGTCAGCTCGGCGTAGAGTTAACCAAACAAATGCTATGGGCCGGCCTTGAGGCTGGCAGTCGTCATAGCCACATGAATCACGAAGGCCATGCGCAATTATTTATGCGAATGACCACCAAAAACTTTGAGGAAGCCATTAGAGCCCGTAAAGAAAATCGTAAGCCTGACTTTAAGGATTAACAGTAAAATTTAATAAGCATAAAAAAGCCCCAAATAATGGGGCTTTTTAGTAACACTTTTAATAGCATTCTCTTACACAACACCCTGCTCAATCATTGCCTCAGCAACCCGACGGAAGCCGGCAATATTAGAACCAAGTAATAAATTGCCATGATCACCAAACTCATCAGCTGTATCACTGGATGTTTTATAAATGTTATACATCACCGCTTGAAGCTTTTTATCTACTTTGGCAAAAGACCATTTTTGCATACTGGCATTTTGTGCCATTTCTAACTGGCTAGTTGCAACACCTCCAGCATTAGCGGCTTTACCTGGGCCATAAGCTATTTTTGTATCAACAAATAAATTAACAGCCCCTTGGGTTGATGGCATATTTGCCCCCTCACTGACCAACTGACAACCAGAGGCTAATAATGCCTCTGCATCTGCCTTGGTTAACTCATTTTGCGTTGCACAGGGAAACGCAGCATCGGCGGCAAAACGCCATACGGCATGACCATCTTCTGGGTAATCTGCTCTAGGGATATATTGTGCCTCTGTAAACTTCTCAACATACTCTTTTAAGCTTTTAGAATGCTGCTCTTTTAAAAACTTAATATGCTCAAGATTAACACCTTTATCATCGTATATTGTGCCTCTTGAATCAGAGCAACTAACCGGTATTGCACCCAACTCATATAATTTTTCTATCGCATAAATGGCAACATTACCAGCACCAGAAACTAAACAACGTTTACCTCTTAGACTATCGTCACGGCTCTGCATCATGTGTTCAGCAAAATATACTGTGCCATAACCTGTTGCTTCTTTACGTACTAACGAACCACCTGACAACAAACTCTTACCGGTTAACACCCCTTCATAACGGCCAGTTAACTTTTTATATTGACCAAACATATAGCCAATTTCCCGTGCCCCCACACCAATATCTCCCGCAGGAACAACAGTATTAGGCCCCACATGACGATACAACTCACTCATAAAGGATTGGCAAAACCGCATAATTTCACCATTGGATTTACCTTTAGGGTCAAAATTTGCCCCACCTTTACCGCCACCGATAGATAACCCAGTTAAAGCATTTTTAAAAATTTGCTCAAACCCTAGAAACTTAATAATCCCAGCATTAACACTAGGGTGAAATCTCAAACCACCTTTATAAGGCCCTAGAGCCGAATTAAATTCTATACGATAGCCTTTATTCACTCGTACACAGCCATTGTCATCAACCCAAGGCACGCGAAACATAATTTGACGCTCAGGCTCTACTAACCGCTGAATAATTGCTTCTCTTTTATAACGTTCATCACCTTCAAGAATCATATCAAGAGAGGTAAGCACTTCCTCAACAGCTTGATAGAATTCACATTGAGCTGGACTCGTTTTCTTTAAGGTAGCAATAGTTTCGTGTACATAAGTCATTATTATCAAGCCTTTATGGGAAAAATCTATGGATTACATTAACAGCAAGCAAACACAATGCAGCTATCAGTGCAAAAAAATCAAAGCGATGAGTGCTTTGGGCCATATTAAACAGGCGCGCATTATAAAGCACTTTTGCTGTGCAAAACACCACTTTGGTGCATCTGTGCTATTTCGCGCCCTATAAAAAACCGCCCACCTTAAAGGTAAGCGGCTTTTGGTAAAGCTCGGGTTATCGTTTTAAAAGCTACTGGCGAGAGAGTCTTGGTAAGTAGGCTGGTAATTCATGGATACTGCGATAAGGGCTAATGTCGATACCCCCACGACGATTAAAAAACGCCATCACGCTGAGTTTTTTTAATTCACATTGGCTTAATAAATCGACAAATATTTTTTCAACACAGGCTTCGTGAAATGCCCGATGTTTTCTAAAGCTTACTAAATAAGTTAATAGTGCTGCTCTATTTAATGGGCTGCCTTTGTAGTCGATAACAACGGTGGCCCAATCAGGTTGCCCTGTTACCGGGCAACAGGAGCGAAACAAATGACTGTAAAGCACCTCTGTTACCTCCTCGCTACCGTCTTGTATAGCGGAGTGCATTTCTTGGGAAAACGGCCCTTGATCAATACAATCACCTTCAATGCTAAAGGTATTTAATGACTTACTGGCTAAGGGCAAAATCTCTAAGGTAACTTTGCAATCTAATAGGTGTGATAAATCGTTCACAATGCATTCTTGCGCTGCACCTGTGGTGGCAAACTTTTTAAAATTAAGGGAGTTTAGATAAAGTTTTAATGATTTAGATTCAACTAAAAAAGGGGAATTACAGGGTATTTGCAAACGCCCTACGCGCACTTGCGGTTTACCGGTGGGGTCAAGCCAGGATAATTCCCATAAATTCCATTGATCAAAACCATTAAAGGGTAGCGCCTCACCTTCTGTTAGCCAGCTATCTCGTGATTGACTACGGGGAATAGCACACAACAACTCTGGGCTATATTCCTCTGAGTAGGTGACGGTTTTTCCTAAAGGAGACTTATCTATGGTCATAACAATGTTTACTGTCGTAGGCGCTTAGCGGTATTAAGCAAATAAGTTGCATAACCGAATGCTACCACAATAAATAGAGCAATTATCACAATTGCCCACATAGGCTCAATATCGGACACACCTAATATTCCATAACGAAAGGCATTAACCATATACAAAATTGGATTTAACTTTGATACGCCCTGCCAAAACTCAGGCAATAAATCGATAGAGTAAAACACCCCCCCTAAGTAAATAAGCGGCGTTAAAACAAAGGTAGGGATAATCGAAATATCATCAAAGCTTTCTGCAAAAATTGCATTAATAAAGCCGGCAATAGAAAAAAGCACCGCCGTTAAAAACACCACAACAATAGTTATGCCTACATGCTGTACATGAAAGTTATCGGTAAAAAATAATGAGATAACCGTAACTAAAAAACCCACAATTAAACCACGGGCAACACCACCTAAAACAAAGCCAAGTAAAATAATATAATTAGGCGTTGGGGAAACTAAAATTTCTTCTACGCTGTGTTGAAACTTTGCCCCATAAAATGATGACACCACATTAGAGTAAGAGTTGTTAATAACGGCCATCATCACAAGCCCAGGTACGACAAACGACATATAATCAAAGCCGCCCATATCTCCAATACGCGACCCTATGAGCGTGCCGAAGATAACGTAATATAAGGTAATCATAATGGTCGGTGGTACTAAGGTTTGCAGCCAAATACGCATAAAGCGACGTATTTCTTTAACAAAAATCGTTTGAAAGGCAATGTACTTTTGATAGGTTGTCATTACGCTGCTCCCTCGCTTGGTGTATTAAGCAAGTCAACAAACAGCTCTTCTAACCTATTCGATTTATTACGCATACTCGACACAGTAATATGGTGTTTATTGAGTGCGGCAAAAATACTGTTAATTGATTGCCCCTTGAGCAAGGTTACTTCTAATTGATTTTCATCAAGCACTTTTACCAGAAACTCCTCTAAAGAAAAATTTGCCGATACTGTCCCTACTAAATCTAAAATAAAAGTTTCTTTATTAAGCTGCTTGAGTAGTGTTTTCATGTTGGTATCAATCACTATTTTGCCTTCATCAATAATGGCAATTTTGCGGCACAGTGATTCGGCTTCTTCTAAATAATGCGTGGTGAGAATAATCGTTGTACCCTCCTCATTAATACGCCGTAAAAACTCCCACATAGAGCGACGCAGTTCGATATCTACCCCAGCGGTGGGCTCATCTAAAATAAGCAGTTTGGGCTCATGTACTAAAGCTCTGGCAATCATCAAGCGGCGTTTCATTCCACCTGAAAGAGTACGTGACACCGCATCGCGTTTATCCCACAAACCTAATTGTCTCATGTACTTTTCAGCACGCTGTTTGGCCAAGGGTGCAGGAATACCGTAATAGCCGGCTTGGGTGATTAAAATACTGCCGACTTTATCAAAGTGATTAAAATTAAATTCCTGCGGTACGATTCCTAAATATTGTTTTGCCTTAGCAAAGTCGGTATCAATATCGGTATCAAAAATATGTACCTTACCTTCGGTTTTATTAATCAGTGAACAAATAATGCCAATGGTAGTTGATTTGCCAGCGCCGTTTGGCCCAAGCAGTGCAAAAAAGTCTCCTTCATTTACGGTTAAATCGATACCTTTTAAAGCAGTAAAGCCACTAGGGTAGGTTTTCTTTAGCCCAGAAATAGAGAGCGCAACAGACATTTTTGCTCCTTAAACAATAATAAAAAATTGATAGCGAAAAATAATAGTAAAAAAACGATAACTATAATGATGGATTGCTAGGCCACCTACAAGCAGTAGAAGGCATTACGCATTATAAAATATGGGATATTTGGAGCGGGAAACGAGATTCGAACTCGCG
>CBDUPS010000134.1:0-5329 GCA_965369155.1 uncultured Spongiibacteraceae bacterium | reverse complement strand
GAAGAGGTTTGGCTTAATAGTTAAGAAATGCGTTTGAACTTTTGGCAGACACTAGAATATTCGGCATAATAGAATAGATAACAATAACGAAGAAAAAAACTTAAGGAATCACAATGTCTAACAATACCGAGTCTTGGGATCATAGTGTTGATGTGTTGGTAGTTGGTAGCGGCAATGGTGCGCTTACTGCTGCGTTATCATGCTACGAGATGGGCACAAAAGATGTGCTGGTTATTGAAAAAGGCAAGCAGTATGGCGGTACGAGTTCTTTGTCTGGTGGCGGTATTTGGATCCCTAATACGCATTATGCTCAAGAGGCTATCGCACAAGACCCAGCCTTTGAAGCGGACTCATTTGAAGCCGCCCGCGAGTACTTAAGTAATACGATTCCTGACGTTGTTAAACAAGAAATGATCGACACCTACCTAGAGCAAGGTCCTAAGATGCTGAAGTTTCTTCACGACCGTACTCGGGTTCGTTATGAGTCTTTAGCGTTATATCCTGATTATTACTCAAGTTGTGCAGGGTCTCGTCCCGGACATCGTTCTTTAGAGCCTAGCCCATTGATGATTTCTGAGTTGGGCGATGATTGGACTAACTTAATGCAAACCCATCACATGATGTATTTGTTTGATCGTATTGCCTTTACCCAAACCGAGGCTCATGTGTTGGTGAGCAAGTCTTCCGGTTGGATAAAGCTTTTATTAAAGCTGGCATGGGATTACATGATTGATATTCCATGGCGTTTAAAAACCAAACGCTCGCGCCGTACCACTAATGGTTGTGCTGGGGTTGCTCGTTTGCGGTTGTCTATGATGGATCGCAATATGCCCCTTTGGCTAAATACTGCAATGAAAAAACTCATCACCGATGAGAACAACCGTGTGATTGGTGCCGAGGTAGTAAAAGAAGGCAAAAGAATGCGTATTCAAGCCAAGCAAGCGGTCATACTTGCCGCAGGTGGTTTTGAGCATAACCAAGAAATGCGCGAGAAGTACTTACCAGCACCGACTAACGAATCATGGAGTTCTGGTGTACTAACCAACACCGGTGATGCTCATCGTGCAGCGATGGATATTGGTGCCGATGTGGCACAAATGGATGGCGCATGGTGGTGTACGACATTCTCAACACCGAATGAGCCACTACCCCGATTAGCTATTATGGAAAAATCACTACCTGGTAGCTGTGTGGTTAATAAAAAAGGTGAGCGTATTGCTAACGAATCACAAAACTATATGGCGTATCAGTTAGAGTTATTTAAACGCCATAGTGATGACAACCCATGCGTTCCTGCTTGGATGGTTTTTGATGCGCGCTTTAGAAAAAGCTACATTGTGGGGCCCTTATTAAGTGGCCAAGAAAAACCGGATTTTACTATTCCACAAGAATGGTACGACTCAGGCTTTTTAGCTAAAGCCAACAGTATTAGTGAGCTTGCTGCTATAACCGGTATTGATAAGCAAGGTTTACAAGAGACCATAACAAAAATGAATCAATACGCGGTAACCGGTAAAGATTTGGATCATCAGCGCGGCGATTCTGAGTATGATCGTTACTATGGCGATCCAACTGTAACCCCTAACCCATGTTTAGCACCCATTAAAGATGCACCGTTTTATGCCATTAAAATAGACCCCGGCGATTTTGGCACACAAGGCGGTATGGTGGTTAATACCGATGCTCAAGTGCTTAATAAAGAGGGCAGTGTTATTGAGGGGCTTTACGCCACAGGTAACTGTACACAAGCGGTATTGCCAACTTATCCAGGCCCTGGTTCTACATTAGGCCCTGCCATGACATTTGCTTATCAAGCCGCGAAAAAAATTACCGGTTACACTGACTAGTGCTACGTTAAGGTTGTTGATTAAAGGGGAACAGCACAGGCGCTGCTTCCCCTTTTTTTGTCTCATCCCAAGCCGGGACTTTTTGCATTAACTGTATAAATTCGGGTAGGTTTAAAAAGTTATTAAGCCAACGCTGTACATTGGTAAAAGGGGTTTGTGTAAACCATGGGTTATCCACCATTGAAAACTGACGAATAAACGGAAAGATAGCGATATCCGCCCACAGCATAGTGTCTGAGAATAAAAACGTGTTTTTCCCGAGTAAATCATCGAGCTGTTGAATAAAAACCAGTGCCTGTTGGCGATAATATTCCGCAGAATGTTCAGGGTGGCGGTCGGCATATTTATAACGATCTAACTGCTCTTTAAATAGGCTGTCGTTGTGTTTAACTAAGGCTGCTATGGCTTCTTGCTGTTGGGTAGGTAACCAGCGTTTAGTCGACTCGGTAGAGGATAATAAAGCCCACCGCATAATATCTAAACTCTCATCAATAACCTCGCCGGTTTCGGTTACTAATACGGGAACTGTGGCTTTTGCTGAGGCGGCTTTTAATGCTTGAGGTTTGTTTTTTAAAACAACCTCGCGAAGCTCCACAGTTCTATTGGTCAGTGTAATAGCAAATCGTGCCCGCATGGCATAAGGGCAGCGTCTAAAGGAATATAAAATAGGTAAAGGGTTAGTCATATAAAAAAACCGATAAAAAAGTAATATATTCAAAAGATAAGCCTCTCAAATGGTGATAGTTCTTGCAACCTTAAGTGGCATATTTTAGTCTTTGTAAATTAGCGATAAACCTCTAAAAAATGGCAGCACCGCTTAAAGGGGAGCAACATAGTAAGTGATGGCGAGAAAAATTGACTCGGTAATTTTTGTTAGGAGTAACAAGTGTTTTACAAAAAGGAAGGCCCATGAGCAATAATCAATTGGCAAGTCGCCGATGGGGGAATGGCACTCGGGTAGATTCAGACTTAGCACGGGAACAAATTTTAGAGTCGGCTAAAGTGTGCTATCAACGCCAAGGGGTTCATAAAACCACCGTAGAAGATGTCGCCAAACAGGCAAAAGTTTCCCGTACCACTGTTTATCGTTATTTTACTAATAGAGATGAACTATTAACGGGGGTAGTGCTTGAACACTCCTTTGAACTGCTAGAAAAAGTACAGCTAGAGTTAGACGGCATTACTAATTTTGGTGAGTTTTTAGTAGAGGCCATGGTAATGCTGTTAAACGAATCACCGAAGGCACCCTTGTATGATGCCTTTATGGGGGAGGGTGGCGATACCGCCAGTATTGTGAGTAGACTGTGTGTTACCTCAGAACAAGTATTATCGTTTGTTTTAATGTATGTACAACCTCGCTACGACTACGCGGTAGAACAAGGGCAAATTAAAGAGGGGATGACGTTAGCTGTTGCGTTAGAGTGGGCAGCTAGAATGTTATTATCCTGTATGACCACACCAAGTCCTACCACCGAAAGCGAGCATTTATTTAGAGCCTTTTTAAAAACCATGCTCTTACCTGCGGTAATGAAATAAAACCGCTTTTAAAGCCCAACCACTTATGAAACATTATTTATGACGTATCTCCTATGAAGTATTACCTATCGTTATGCGTGTTAGCTCTTTTTTTATTAAATAGCTGCAGTACGTTGCTATCTAGCGGTTTAGTAAAAACCCCAGAGATTAGTGTTAATTATTTAAAACCCGGTGGCGGTGCATCAGATAAAGGTATTCCTAGTAATTTTGCCTTGGGTCTTACGCTGCACAATCCTAATGCTTTTGCTATTCCTATCGAAAACTTTGGCTATCAGTTTTTTTTAGGCGATATGTTGTTGTTAGAGGGGCAAACCACAACGCTTCCTACATTTGCAGCTAACAGCACAACAAACTTTGAGGTGAGCTCAACAGTGGGTGTTATTGATGCATTTAAAGTGGCTAAGTTTTTTTTTACTTAACAGTAGCGGTAGTTTTAATTACTCCCTAGTAACCGATATAAAACCCTCAGGTTTTACACAGCAAAACTTTAAAAAAACCTATGTGGGTGATATAGCAAACCCCTTTGCCTCTCGTTAAAAATAACGTTTATGTCTTAATAAATATACCCTGTTTTTTTGTTGCCATAGCGCAGTAGGGTGCTGTCTACTTATTTATTTGCTTGGAGATATTATGCCCCGTATTAGCCTGTTAGTGATTACTCTGTTTTTTTTAAGCGGTGGTATTGGTCATTTTGTTTTTTTAGATTTTTTTGTTATGGCAATGCCCGATTATATTGGCTATCACAAAGAGCTGGTTATGATTAGCGGGGTATTCGAGATTTTAGGAGCCATAGGTATCTTGCTACCACAAACCCGGCTTTGGGCGGGCTACGGGTTAATGTTACTTGTGGTTGCAGTCTATCCGGCTAATATTAATATGGCATTACACCCTGAAAAATATGCCGATATGTCGCTGTGGTTTTTATATGGCCGCCTACCGTTTCAGTTTTTATTTCTTTGGTATATTTGGTGGGCTATTACCCCAGAGCGTTTACAAAAATGAATACAAAAACATTTATTATATTAAGTGTTCTTTCCATGGGCTTTTTAATAATAAGTGTGGAGCACAAGCCAATGGCTCATTTAATAATATGAGTGTGTTTAGGTGCATCCATTATTTAAAACGCTGATTCCACCTGCCGTTATTTTCTCTCTCGCAATTCTCTTGGGTATCAAAACTTATTTGTCGTTGAAGGTTTTTTCCGCCGATATTAATAGCTAATAGTTTATCTTTAATAATGGTTTGCAAGCCGTCGATAGCTTCTGTTGTTAGTTGTTCGTTCTTATTAAAAACACAGACGATAGAAAGAGAGTTTGGGAAATATTGGTAATCGACAAAGTGCGTAAGCCAGAGAAAGCCCTCATATTTTTCTAAAGCAATATTACAGCTTTCAGTGAGAACTGCTATAAGTGCGTTTTCGGTTTTTTTGTCAGTTTTTTTCATTTTAATCTCAGTGATGAGTCTTTGTTGATAACGATATAGTCGTAGTGGAGAAGGATCTTAATGGTAATAGCATAACGGATACCACAATTAAAGAAGTGTGTATCCATCAAGTAAAAAGCCAAGCGGTTAATGGCGATGTATTAATGACTCAAGCAGGTAATGACATCATCACCATTAACGACAACACCTTTACTCAAGTAAATGCCGGGGCAGGTATTGATAGGTTGGTATTAGAAGGCGATGCTATTCATCTTGATTTTAGCAATATACAAGATATTGATATTGTTGATATGAATGATGCGGCAACTACGGCGAATACACTAACCTTAAGCCTAGCGGATGTATTAACTACAACTGATAACAGCACGTTATCGGTATTAGGTGATGCGGCAGATACGGTTAACTTAGCCATAGCGGATAACTGGGCAGCACCAGGGGTACAGGTAGTTGATGGTGTTACCTTTGATGCTTACGACTCAGCGGGCGCGATCTTGCTGATAGAG
>CBDUPS010000133.1:0-5337 GCA_965369155.1 uncultured Spongiibacteraceae bacterium | reverse complement strand
CCCACGCGTTTTATCACAAAATGACCGACAGTTTTGCTATGGGTAGTAAAGCATTGCTCCACTATTTTTATGAGGGTTTAGCAGGCTTTATTTTATTGCCGTTGTTATTCGCATTAACTCAAAAAAACTTTTTACAGCAGTATTGGCGATTAACTTTATTCATTTTTATACTTACGCTATGGGCATTAAAAAGCCAAGACTGGACTGTTGCTAATCGTCAGGCTGTACCACTTATAACGTTTTTATGTTTAAGCGTGCCTTTGGCGTTAGATCAATTTACCCGCTGGCGACGATGGGTAGTAAGCGTAATTTTTTTATTGCTAGTTGTGATGTTAATTGCAGGAAAAGAAGTGCGGGTACCAAATGGATTAAATAACAATGCCTTTGTAACTAATCTCTTCTCATTAAACTATAACTCGTGGGATACGCTTTCTGCACGCTTAAAGATGTTTTCAAGCCCTGAAAACTATCAAGAATATAACAACGAAAAACCATTATCACAGACTATCACCTATCAAACTCACGCTACGGTAGGACAATTTATTTATGATAATTACCCCAAAAACCTGACTATTGTTTATGATCAAGTAGGGCAAACAGCGTGGTATGCCGGAAGCGACAAAGCCTTTATCGATAATCTAGGGTTAACAGATAGATATATTGGTCACGGGATGTTTTTTTACACAAACGAAGGCGGTTTATTGCATAGCTATGGAGTAATAGCCAAAAAGCTGGCGACCTATTTTTGGCCGGATGACAACTGGCAACCTAGCATGGGGCAAATGCGTGATTATGTGCTAAATCAAAAGCCCGAACTTATTTTAATTCGTGAAGCAAGCCCCGCTGCTAAAGGACCATTATTTACCCTGATAAAAGCGGATGAGCGTTTTAAAACAGGCTATAAAAAGGTTTGGCTTTTAAATGACTTTGTAACCATTTACCAACGTACGGATTTACCCGTGCGCCGTTTACCGGTTATTCCCTCAAGCCTTATGGTAAAAGCTTTATAGCTAAGTGGCTGGCTAAATTTATTTCACTAAAGATAAAAATTCTTGCCGTGTGGTTTGGTTATTTCTAAAGGTCCCTAACATGGCGGATGTTGTCATAACCGAGTTTTGTTTTTCAACACCGCGCATCATCATGCACATATGTTTTGCTTCAACAACAACACCCACACCTGCGGCACCAGTAACGTCCATAATGGTTTCAGCAATTTGTCGGGTGAGTGTTTCTTGAATTTGTAAGCGTCGTGCAAACATATCAGCGATACGCGCTATTTTAGATAAACCAAGTACTTTACCAGTTGGCAAGTAAGCTACATGGCACTTACCAATAAAGGGTAATAAATGGTGTTCGCATAAAGAGTACAATTCAATATCTTTTACAATAACCATTTCTTGGCAAGGTGATGGAAATAACGCGTTATTAACAATGTCATCAATAGATTGGTTATAGCCTTTAGTTAGATACTGGAAGGCTTTTGCAGCACGATCAGGGGTGTCTTGTAATCCTGGGCGGTTTAAATCTTCTCCAACACTTTCAATAATATGAGCAAAGGCGTCTTTCACAGTAATATCCCGATCAATAATAAAGAATCCATTCTACCGTTGAGGGCAAACACAGGCAACTAAAGGGCTAAAAATGAACCATTATTAAGGTTGTAATAAAGCAAGCGTAACTCCAGTGCCACCTTTATTTAGTGGTGCCGAGCAAAAGGCAATAACTCTTGGATGTTCGGTTAATAATGATTTTGTGATTGATTTTAATACCGGGAATGAATGAGGTGCAGCTGACTTGCCATGAATAATTTTGAGTGCCGCTGATTTTTTAGCGTAATAATTAATTTCTTTTTGTAAATAATTAATGGCTTCGTATCTATTTAAACCATGTAAATCGATAGTGCTATCAAAGGTAGATGTATTTTTAAGCACTTTTAATAAACGGTTATCAGCACCGGTTTTGATAACCGAAAAAACATCAGCCGGCTCAGCTGTTAATAATACAGGTAACCTTTGAAACGCTTCTGGTGTTTTCTTTAGTTTTTTTGGATTGATAGGCTTTTGATGGCGTAATGGTGTTTTTAACGGCAATACGTCATCATCAAGCATCGCCTGTACAAAGTCATTATTAACTGTAGGTGTTTTTTTCTTCACTGTTTTGCCTGTAGGCATTTTGCCAAACTCACTTGGTTAGTATAATGATGACTTATTAAATGGAAAGTGAAATGACTGACATCTCAATTATAGAAAGCCTACAGCAAGCAGCACAGCAAATGGAAGAGGCTAACTGCTACTTTGGCCATGGCACAGATAACGCATGGGATGAAGCCATTCAATTACTTTGCTTTATAAAAGGCTGGGGGCCGATAGTAACAAAAGAGATGGCAGATGATGTGCTATCACCCTCGGAGCAAACCGATTTTAACCACTTAGTACAGCAACGTATTACATTACGAGTTCCCGCTGCTTACCTAACCGGCAAAGCATGGTTTGCCGGTTTTGAGTTTATCGTTAACTCATCAGTGCTTGTGCCTCGTTCTCCTATGGCTGAGCTTATCCAAAACCAATTAACCCCGTGGTTTACAGAAACCCCCAGAGCTATTTTAGATTTATGCACCGGTAGTGGCTGTATTGGTATTGCTGCGGCTCATTATTTTTCAGAGGCTGCCGTTGATTTAGCCGATATCTCAACAGAGGCATTAGCCGTTGCCGATATGAATCGCGAGCAACATCAATTAAATAGTAGGGTAAATATTATTGAGAGTGATTTATTTAGTAATACCACTAAGCGTTACGATATTATTTTTTCTAATCCCCCCTATGTTGATACTGAAGATATGGCGCAACTGCCTGATGAATATATCAACGAACCAGAGTTAGGTTTAACAGGGGGCAATGACGGTTTAGATTTAGTGGCAATAATATTGGCAGAGGCCGCTAATCATTTAACGGATAATGGATTGTTGATAGTAGAGGTAGGCAATAGCTTTGAAGCGCTAGAGCGTTGCTACCCGCAAGTGTCATTTTTATGGCCTGAATTTGAATCGGGAGGCTTTGGTATTTTTATACTTGATGCCCCCACATTACGCATTCATCAACAAATGTTTATCCAAGCAGCGTACAATAGAGCGCTAAAATAGTCGCTAAAACAAAATAACAAAACATTACAAAAGAACGGTTAATTATGTCAGGCAATACAATTGGAAAACTCTTTACAGTAACTACCTGCGGCGAAAGCCACGGTGCAGCATTAGCCTGCATTGTTGACGGCTGTCCTGCGGGGGTGCCTTTAACCGAGGCCGACATTCAAAAAGATTTAGATCGCCGCAAGCCAGGCACGTCTCGATTTACCACCCAGCGAAAAGAAGCCGACGAAGTGCGTATTATCTCAGGCGTATTTGAAGGGAAAACAACCGGCACACCCATTGGTTTAATTATTGAGAACACCGATCAACGATCAAAAGATTACAGCAATATCAAAGATACCTTTCGTCCTAATCATGCCGATTACACCTACACACAAAAATACGGTGTCCGTGATTACCGTGGTGGCGGTCGCTCATCTGCCCGGGAAACCTCAATGCGTGTAGCAGCCGGGGTTATTGCTAAACAGTTTTTAGCCGCCAAAGGTATTCGTGTTTACGGTTACTTATCTCAATTAGGGCCACATAAAATACAACAAGTTGATTTAAATCTTGTGAATCAAAATCCATTTTTTTGCCCTGATGCTAATTTAATCCCTACGCTTGAGCATTACATGGCTGAGCTAAACAAAGAAGGTAACTCTATAGGTGCAGCCATTACAGTAGTGGCAGAAGGGGTGTTACCCGGTTTAGGGGAGCCCGTATTCGATAGGTTAGATGCCGAATTAGCCCATGGTTTAATGAGCATTAATGCGGTAAAAGGTATCGAAATAGGTGATGGCTTTTTAGCGGTAGAACAAAAAGGCACCGAGCATCGTGACGAGATGACACCTGAGGGCTTTTTATCAAATCACTCAGGAGGCATCGCAGGAGGTATTTCTACCGGACAACCTATTGTGGCGCGTATCGCATTAAAGCCTACCTCAAGTATTCGCCTTTCAGGTAAAAGTATTGATGCCGAAGGTAATGCGGTTGATGTGGTGACCCACGGTAGACACGACCCTTGTGTTGGTATTCGTGCCACACCCATTGCCGAGGCGATGATGGCCATTACTTTAATGGATCATTACCTTCGTCACCGAGGCCAAAATGCTGATGTGGTATCAACCACCCCTATCATTCCCAGTCAACGATAAATGACCACACCGGTAAAACATCAGCCTCCTTATTGGAGGCTGTCTAGTTTTTATTTCTTTTACTTTGCAGTGCTCGGTATTTTGGTGCCTTACTGGAATGTTTATTTAAAAGAGTTAGGCTTTTCTGCCATTCACATTGGTTACCTAAGCGCCATTTTATTAGGTACTAAAGTTATTGCTCCTTATCTCTGGGGCATTATTAGTGATAAAACCAACCGTCGCCTGCAAATTATTCGCTTAGGTTCTTTCTTTGCTTTTTTGTTTTTTATCGCTATTTTTTATAGTCAAACTTTTTTGTGGTTTGCTTTTGTTACCTTTACCTATAGCTTTTTTTGGAATGCAGTATTGCCGCAATACGAAGTGATTACCCTTAATCATTTAGAAGGGGAGCAACATCGCTACTCCTTAATTCGCCTATGGGGTTCGGTGGGCTTTGTTGTAGCTGTAGTGCTTTTAGGCTATTTGTTAGATTACATTTCTGTGTTGAGCCTACCTTGGTTTGTGGCCGGCTTTTTATTGCTTATTTGGTTAAGCAGTTTGTTTGTATCAGAAAAAATCGTTACGCCTTCTGTAGATGAAAAAATAGAAGGCTTGCGCTCAATACTCAAACGCAAAAGAGTGATGGGCTTTATTGCAGTAAGTTTTTTAATGCTCGCCAGTCACGGCCCTTACTATACTTTTTTTAGTATTTATCTTGAGAACTACGGTTTTAGCCGTACCGTTACAGGACAGCTTTGGGGTTTAGGCGTTTTAGCTGAGGTAGTATTATTTTTGTTTATGCATCGCATTATGCTTAAGTTCTCTATCGAAAGTTTGTTACTGTTTAGCTTGGTTTTAGCCGTTATTCGCTGGCTGTTTATTGCCTTCTTTGTTGATTCACTAATACTGCTTTTATTTGCACAGATTTTACATGCAGCTACTTTTGGTATGTTTCATTCGGCAGCTATTGAGTTTGTGCGGCAAAATTTTAAAGGCCATGAGGGTCAAGGGCAGGCTTTATACAGCTCGGTAAGCTTTGGGGCAGGAGGGGCGTTTGGTGCTTTTATTAGTGGTGTTTTT